>JAUYDJ010000114.1 GCA_030690025.1 Chloroflexota bacterium
CTTTTCCAAAGGGGGAGGAAGTAGGAATAATGTTTGTTCCCCCTTTATGAAAGTCCCGATTCACTTTGTTCATGCGGGATTCCGTATGAGTGTAACGAATCGGAAGGGGATTAAGGGGGATTTTTAGGCGTTTCGCAGGAAACTCATATTATTGCCATGTTGTGAGACCCGGTAAAGGGTGGTATCCTGAAGTGTTGGGGGTGATTGTTACCGGTTGCCCGCTTACCGCCTGATGCGCCTGGGGTGGCAATCGAGTCTATAGTTAATGAGAGCTAACCTGATACCACCTTCGCGGCAAAAGGTATATTACGGCTGGATAATCGCCGTCGCGGCGCTGATTATTGCCACCACTCTGCTCGGCATCCGCGTGTCTTTCGGCGTTTTCTTCAAGTCCCTGGAAGCCGAGTTTGCGCTTTCGCGGGCAGCTACCTCCAGTGTGTTCTCGGTCTACATGGTCGTCTACGCTGTTCAGGCGGCGTTAAGCGGCTGGGCACTGGACCGGTACGGGCCCAGGCTGGTGGTCAGCCTGATGGGCCTATTTACCGGCTTAAGTCTGTTAATCACCAGTCAGATAACGTCGCTGTGGCAAATATTCCTCACCTATAGCCTGATTCTGGCCATCGGCACCGGCGGCAGTATGCCGGTGGTGACCGCCCTCGTCTCCAGGTGGTTTAATAAGAAACGCGGCCTGGCGCTGGGGATTGTTTCCTCCGGGTCGGGGATGGGGACGCTGGTTATGGCCCCCTTTGCCGCCTTTCTCATCGTCAACCTGGGCTGGCGCATGTCCTACGTGGTGCTGGGACTGGTGGCCTGGCTGGTGGTAATTTCGGCGGCCATGTTCCTGCGCCGCGACCCCAGCCAAATCGGTGTCCTGCCTGACGGAGCAAAAATGGTCGCTGCCCCCGACTTCAAAGTCAGCGAAACGGACAGTCAGTTGAGCGGGTTTTCACTGTCACAGGCATTCCGGACCAGGAGTTTCTGGCAGCTGGCGTCGGTCTGGTTTCTATTTGCCTTCACTCTCAATATGATAGTCACCCACCTGGTGGCCCATGCCATGGATAAAGGTATCTCCGCCATAGAGGCGTCCACGGTGATGGGTCTGGCGGGCGGCCTCAGTATCCTGGCCAAGCTAATCGCTGGCCCGGTTTCCGACCGGGTGGGGAGAAAAATACCCGGCATAGCTTCGTCGCTGGTAGGTGCGGCGGCGCTGGTATGGTTGGTCTGGGCGCACAACCTCTGGATGCTGTATGTGTTTGCCGTGCTATTTGGCTTTGCCTGGGGAGGCGTGGGAGTTAACATAATCACTATGGCCAGCGATATTTTCGGCAAGCGCCGGATTGGGACAATCATGGGTACCCTGGAGATAGGTTTTTCGCTGGGTGCAGCCGCCGGGCCGGCGCTGGGCGGACTGATGTTCGATATTACTGGCAGCTATACGCTGGCTTTTGTCGCGGCGGTAGTGGCGATGCTATCGGTCAGTCTCTTGCTCCTTTTCACCAGGCGGGAAGCCAACGGCTGATATTCATGTCTTCTATTACTAAGGTAAGGGGTCAGGAGGGTAATCTCGAAACTATGCTGTGTCTGGGCTCCTCTTCCGCCGATATATTGACAACCTGTGGCTGACAGGTATACTTAAATGAAGAGGTGTGATGTATGAAAAGGTGCCCTAATTGCGGTCGGGCGACGGCCCGGACGAAGGACTGGGCCTGCCAGTGGTGTGGATATCCCCTGCTAGGCGGGGGTTATAAAGTAATCGATAAGACGTTCAGGGAGCTGAAAGAAGAGCGCGAGGCTGCGGTACGGTCGCTGCCGCACAAAGAAGAGCCGGTGGTGGAACCCAGACCGGCGCCAGTGGTGGAGGCCAGGCCAGAACCCCCTCCGGTAAAACCGGAGCCTCCGCCGGTGCCGCCGCGGGTATTTCGACCTGAACCGGCGCCGGAAGTAGAGCCAGTGCGACAGCCTGAGCCCAAAACGCCCGAGCCTCAGCCGGCGCCCCGGGCAATAGCCGGGCCAGCGCCGGCGGCAGTAAACTCGGAGCCGGCCGCCGAGGCGGTAAAGCCGACTCCAGCGTCTGAATCTGAGCCGGCGACTCAGGCATCTGCTTCGCCAGTGTCCCCGCCGCCCCGGTCGGAGCCAGTGACCGAGGCTAAGCCGCCGGTGGTTGAAGTTCAACCTCAGGCAGCGGCTCAGTCTCCAGCGCCGCCTCCACTGCCTGCCGCCGAGCCGGTGCCCGAAGCGAAACCGGCGCCGACCCTGGAGTCTCTACTGACGCAATCCGACCTTACCATTGATGAGCTATATACGGCGCTGGTGGCATACAGTACTGCGGCTGATGACAAATACAAGGGACGTGTGCTCCGGGTAACCGGCATGATATACCGGACGGTGGTCAACGTTGACCTGGACGTCCGCTATCTCATTCTCACCAGCGCCACCAAGTTTAAGGAGTGGCAGGTGACCTGTACCTTTGATAAAGAGCACGGACAGGGCCTGAACCAGATGAAGGTCGGCGAAACGGTTACCGTCCAGGGTAAATATGACGGCTATGGGGCCAATGTCCTGATGCGAGACTGCTCCCTGGTCTAGCTAGCGTCCTGGCTTTTTCGATGAGCCGCGTTGCTCGATGTCCAGCACTTTTTGCAGTCGGCGGCGGTGCCGTTCTTCGCCGGAAAACCGAGCATTGAGGAAGGCTTTTGCCAGCTCAACCGCCAGCTCCACGCCGATAACCCGCGCCCCCAGGCAGAGCACAGTCATATCGTCGTGTTCCACCCCCTGGTGGGCGGAATACGTGTCATGGCAGACGGCGGCACGGATGCCGGGCACCTTGTTGGCGGCCACGCAGGCGCCCACGCCGCTGCCGCAGATGAGGATACCGCGTTGGGCTTTGCCGGAAGTCACCGCGCTGGCCAGCGGCTCCACAAAA
>JAUYDJ010000174.1 GCA_030690025.1 Chloroflexota bacterium
TCGTGGGCGGACTATCTCCCAGGGATTCCCGCAATTTAGCCAGCAATTTCTGGGTATCGGTAAGGTTCTTGTGGTTGCGCAGTTTGAGGCGAAGCTCATCTTGGTAGCTTCGGAACAGCTCCTCGTTGGTCATGCGCCTGAGCATCAGCTTGCGCCGTCCCTCCGGTCCGAGCAGCAACTCCACCAGTTCCCGCAACGGTAGTTCCTCGCCTTGCGAGTCTAATAAGTGGTGGGCGATACTGGGCTCGAACCAGTGACCTCTGCGATGTCAACGCAGTGCTCTAACCAGCTGAGCTAACCGCCCACCGTATATGCATTTTACTGAATATCCGGCAGCACGTCAATTGCCCGGCCTCTCATCCGGTTTTCAATCACACTGACGGCAAAGAGCAGCAAAGCGCTGATTAGCAGTCCCCCCAGGTCCAGGTACTTTATGCCCAGTAGCTTACTGGCCAACCCCGTCAGGCCTCCCCCGATAATTGCCACCAGGGCTGCTAGAGGTGTGACCTTTAACCTGTCCTTATAGAAGCCGGCCAGCACGGGCAGAATTACCCCTGAAGTATATATAGTGTAAGCGAAAAGGAGGGCACTAATCACGCCCTTTAGAAACAGGGCCAGGGCGAGCGAGGCTATACCCAGCACCAGTACTGCCCATCGGGAAATGCGTACTATTTTCTCCTGGCTCAGCGATGGCTTAAGCCGCCCGATGATATCCACGCTGAGTATGGTGCTGGCGCTCAGCAGGCAGGTATCCGCCGACGACATGACCGCTGCCACCAGGGCGGCCATCACCAGACCCCCCAGCACCGGCGGTAAAACTCCGGTAATTATCATGGGAAAAGCTTGCTCCGCTGAGATTTTGGGAAACAGGACAGCGGCTCCCATGCCGAAAAGCGTGATAGCCAGAGCAAAGGGGACAATGAGCGCCGCCGACCAGAAAACCGATGTCCGGGCGGTCTTTACATCCCGGGCACAAAACACCCGCGAATACATGTCCGGCCCGACCACGTAAGTCAGCCCGACCAATAACAGAAGAGAGATTAAATCTACGGTGGCAAAACCAGGGCCGGTAGGAAAGGCAAATTTTGCCGGCGCCAGCCCCGCACTCAGCCCAGCCCAGCCCCCCAGAGCAGACAGCATCACGGCTAACCCGGCAAATATGCCGACAAATATTAATATAGCCTGCGCAAAATCGGTGCCAATCACCGCGTGCTGCCCGCCCAGTATCACATAGGTGACAAAGACCGCCGTAAAAACCGTCATCCACAATAGAGGGGTGCCAATTCCCATGACGCTCAGTATCTTGCCTGCCGCCACAATCTGGCCAGCAATAACTCCCAGCCAGGCAACTACTATCAGGATAGACGCAGCCAAGGCCACCCGGCTGCCATACTGTTTTTCTACTATCTCGGGGAGGGTGTAGAGCCCGAACTCCCTTACTTTCTTGACCAGGAACAGGCCCAAAACCACCAGGCCAATGCTGCCTACCAGTAACCACCAGATGCCGGTCAACCCACGGGTAAAGCCTAACCCGGCCAGACCTATGGTGGCTGAACCGCCAATAATGGTCGCCACCAGAGAACCGGTCACAAACAAAGGTGATTGACGCCTCCCCGCCACAAAGAAGTTGTCTGCCCCCCGGGCGCTTCGCTTGCTTACCGCTCCAATGGCAATCATCGCGATGAAGTAAACCACTATAATCACCAGGAATAGCATCTCCGCTCCTTTCGTTAACTAAACTTACCCGCAGGGTTAACATACCGGGCAAAAAAAATTAGTCGGTGGTCAGCGAGGCATCCCCGCTCATGGGCACCATCCTTTCTCCATCTACCTCGGCCAGAATCAGGCAGCCGGTGTCATCCATTCTTTTGAGCACGCCGCTATACTTATCCCCGGCCGAGACCGCCTGCACCCATGTACCCAGCCTCCAGAAACTCCCGCTCCAAAGCGACCACGGCAGATGAAACTTGTTGTTTTTCAACAGCTGATAATTACTCTCAATTCGCTCCAGCAGCGTCTGAAGAAGCTTTACCCGCGACACTTTTACCTTGCTTTCCATCCAGAGGCTGGTGGCCCCGCTGGCCAGCCCCGGGAAAGCGGTGAGGTCGAAGTTCACATTAATACCCAGGCCCAGCACCACAAAGTTGACCCTGTCCAGTTCGGCGCCAAACTCGGTCAGGACGCCGGCTACTTTCTTATCGCCAACGACCACCTCGTGGGGCCACCGGTACTTGGCTTCCAGCCCGGTTACCTGGCGAATACTCTCCACCACCGATACCGCACCCAGCACTGCCATCAGCGGCACCTGGCGGGGCACGATAGGGGGACGCAATATGACCGAGGCAAGAATATTGACTCCCTTAGGTGAGACCCAGTCGCGACCGCACCTGCCTTTGCCGTTGACCTGCTCTTCGGTAAGTACCAGGCTTCCCTCCGGCGCGCCCTCTTCGGCGAAACTCCTGGCAACCAAGTTGGTGGAATCAAGGCTCTGATAGTAGTAGATTTTCCGTCCCACGGCTGCGGTGCGCAGCCCCTTCTCCACCATAAGGGGGAGCAGCTTGTCCGGATACGATATGATGCGGTAACCCGACCTGGGCTTGGCTTCGATGATAAAGTCCCCACCCCTCAGGTCCTGTATCTGCTTCCACACCGCCGTCCGGGAAATACCCAGCCCCCTGGCCATCTCCTCACCGGAAACGTAGCCCTCCGCCCCATAGAGCATATTTAGAATCTTAACTGCACTCCTCATAGACCACCCCTCCCTATTCTTGGAATCTTAACTCTAAAACATTACTATTGTCAACGTTACACCTAATTTATGTTAACGTTTAGCCTATTTTGAAGCTAAAGTGCAGGTTCTGGTCGCAACTAAAGGAAAGGAGAGCAGCCCGCCGGAAGTGAAATTACTGCAAAAGCGGCTACAGAGTGGGTTTGCCCTTGCCGATAATGCTGACTTCGATATTCTTGCGGCAGTTAGGACAGGTGATGATAAGGGAAATTGGCTGGTTCATCACCCGTTCCACCACGGCCGTCACCACCGAGTCGATGCTGTCCAGACGCTGGTCCAGCATGTCCAGGCGTCTTTTGATATCCTCGAAGTCCAGCGCCCGGTCTCTTCCCGCCGCACCGGGTCGGTTATCTTTTACCACAGCTTACTCCTGAAAAGGGGTAAATTTAACTTATTATAGGGGCTGGTTGCTGCTATGTCAAAGACAACCTGTTATTGTATCATTTGCATTTGGTTGCCCGGTCATTGCGAGTCCCGACCTGTCGGGACGAAGCAATCCCGATGCTGTACCCAGAGATTGCTTCGCCCCGATTTCATCGGGAACAGACTGTTCAGAATATTTCCCGGCTAACCGGATGATTACTTCTTCTTCAGCCAGGGCATCATGTCGCGGAGCTGTTTGCCCACAATCTCAATGAGGTGCTCGGTCTCCCGGCGCTTCAGGGCGTTGTAGACCGGGCGTCCCGCCTGGTTTTCCAGAATCCACTCGCGGGCAAATGTCCCATCCTGGATATCGCACAGGATATTGGCCATCTCGTCCTTGACCATATCGTCAATCACTCTGGGCCCGCGGGTGTAGTCGCCGTACTCGGCGGTATCACTGACCGTGTTGCGCATCAGGGTCAAACCGCCCTGGTACATGAGGTCGACGATGAGCTTGAGCTCATGAAAGCACTCGAAGTAGGCAATTTCGGGCTGGTAGCCGGCCTCAACCAGTGTCTCAAACCCGGCCTTCACCAGCGCGGTAACGCCGCCGCACAGTACCGTCTGTTCACCAAAAAGGTCGGTCTCGGTCTCCTCGGCAAAGGTGGTCTCAATGACACCGGCCCGGGTGCAGCCGATACCCTTGGCATAGGCCAGGGCAATCTGCCTGGCCTTCTTTGAGGCGTCCTGCTCAACTGCCAGCACCGCCGGCGGCCCGTTCCCTTCCACGTAGGTCTGGCGCAGCATGGCGCCGGGACATTTGGGCGCGACCATGGTGACGTCAACATCGCACGGCGGCACAATCTGGCCGAAGTGGATATTAAAGCCGTGGGCAAACATGAGCACCTTACCCTTGGTCAGGCCTTGCGAAATCGAGCTGCAGTATACCTCGCGGTGCAGGTTATCCGGCAGCAGCATGACGATGATATCGGCTGCCTTGGCTGCCTCAGTCGCACTCATGACCTTGAACTTGGCGGCCTTGGCGTTCTTCCAGCCGGGGGTGCCCTCAGCTTCAGCGACGATGACCTGGCAGCCGCTGTCCCTCAGGTTCTGGGCGTGCGCGTGTCCCTGGCTGCCGTAGCCGATAATGGCGATAACCTTTTGCTTGAGCAGGTCCAGGTTGGCATCCTTGTCGTAGTAAATCTTGGCCATTGATTCCTCCTTTATGATTTTGAATTCGCCTATTCCGATGCGTATGAGATGATTATATCTCTTTTTGTCGTTCTGTAAAATGGGGGGTTCAACTGGGTAATTATCACTTTTGGTTGCTGCCAATAAGTCGTGAAAGAAACCCGTCATTGCGAGGGCACGCAAGTGCCCGAAGCAATCTCTGCTTTGCATACACTGAGATTGCTTCGCTACGCTCGCAATGACACAGCAACCAAATGCAAACGGAACCGGGAAATAGCCATACTTAGCTATATTTTCACGACTTCACATTCCCCTTAACGCCGATGGTTATATCCTTAAACGGGATGTTCTTACCGCTTGATTGTAGCGCCTGCCGGGCCATATAAACCAGCCCGGAGCAGCAGGGCACCTCCATGTGCACCACCGTCAAGCTCTTCACCGCCGACTGGCGCAAAATATTGGTCAGCTTTTCCAGATGGGCAGCGAAGTCATCCAGCTTGGGACAGGCGACCAGTAACGCATGATTCTTAAGGAATTCCCGGTGAAAACCGGCATAGGCAAAGGGAACGCAATCGGCGGTCAGCAATAGGTCAGCGTCCTTCAAAAACGGCGCCGACGGCGGCACCAGGGTAAGCTGCACCGGCCAGTGACCCAGCCGTGAAGGCTGGACGGTCTGTTCCACGGTGCTCTCAGTTTCCACCGCCTCAAATTGTCGCATTGCGGTTCCAGGACAGCCGCACGGTATAGTATGTTTTACCTGCGCCTCGTGCTGCTTGGCGGCGGCTTCGTCAAATTCCTCGGCCACCCTTTCCTCGACGGTGATGGCCCCCTGCGGGCATTCCCCCAGACAGACCCCCAGACCATCGCAATACGTCTCGCTGACTAACCTGGCTTTGCCATCAATGATACGCAGCGCCCCCTCAACGCAGGCGGTCACACACTCACCGCAGCCGTCACACTTGTCTTCGTCAATCTTGACTATCTTTCTGACTGTCTTTGTGGTCATTTCTTCTCTCCTTCCGTCTGTTCTTCGCCCCGCAGCTGCTTCCACCTTTCCTCACCCAGGCACTGCCGCGCATGGGCGCACCACTCGATGCAGGTAGGTGTCTTCTCCCGGTAGATCCTGGTGCCGCACTTCTGGCACTTCACCTTGATTTCGTCGGAGAAGATTTCCACGTCGGCCCCGCAGTTCGGGCATTTATATAGTTCTACCCGTAGATTCCGGCTATCCTGGCCGGGACACCGGCTTACCATTGTTACACCTCCCGGATTTTTCCCATCCGTAATCATAATAACGCCAATTCACCGGGCGAACAATGATGTGGGTCATATAAGGGGACTAATCTACGCGCGGCGGGCCTTCACTCAGCAGCCTGAGCTTGGTATCATCGAGGATAACTATCTTGCCCCGGGTGGAGCGGATAATACCCCCGTCCTTCAAACGACTCATAAAGCGTATGGCCGTCTCGGTAGTGGTACCCGACATGTCGGCAATCTCCTGCCGGGTAAAGGGAAGAGTATTGCCCAGCTTGGCCGAAAGCATCAGCAGCGTCCGGGCCAGGCGCTGCTCCACCCGTTCGGCGGCCAGGTCCTTCAGGCGATCCTGGGCTTCCCGTAGACGGCCCCCTAAAATACTGATGATTCTCAGCGCCACCTGGGGTCGCCGGGCAAGAAATCCTAGAAGGTCCTCCCGCTTTATGCCCAGCAACTTCGTGGACGCTACCGCCTGCGCCGAGGCCGGGTAAGGCCGGTTCTCAAAGACCGCCACCTCGCCGAACATATCGCCGCGGCCAAAAAAGGCGATGATAAACTCCTTACCACCCGATGACTGCTTGAAGACCTTCACTCTGCCTTCAGCGATTATGTAAAACCACTCCGGGGCATCCCCGTCCCAGAAGACAAACTCGTTGGCCGCCAAGTTGCGCTCTACGGCCAGCCCGGCCAGTTGGGCCAGTTCATCTTCATTCAGGCTGTAGAAAATAGATGTTTGTTTCAAGATTTCAATTTTATCTCTGGTCGGCAATAGGTGCTCCTTCACAACGCCATGAAAGAAAATTATAGCACATAGCATGCGCTAATCTGAAACTGTATAGCGTTCAAAGTAACTTTACCAAAGCCCTCCTTATTGCCTCATGATTCCGGTTACCGAATGCCCGTACTTTCATTCTCGCCACCAATAACACATCCAGCTTCTCCCTCACCCCCTTTATCCCCTTCAGGGAGAACCCTTCAGGGTGAACCCCTCTCCCGCCTGCGGCGGACGAGGGGGAAGAAATTTTAAGAGAGGGGCGAAGCCCCTCTCTCTCTTATTCTCCCCCTTCCCTGAGCAAGGGAAGGGGACAAGGGGGATAGGTTGCCAACCGGCAATAGGTTAATAATCATTGCGATTTGCCTGGCCACCCATTATTGACGCAACGATACCCTTGTAGATACCCACGGGCAAAGCCCGTGGCACTTTACAGGTCAAGCTTCGCTTGTCCTGAATCTTGGTCGTTGCGATTCCTTATGAGTCACGTCCTCGACCCGGATTCAGGGTAATCATTCACCCACGGGCTCGGCCCGTGGAACTCTGCCCTTCGGGTTACTTTAGACAACTATTAATTATGCGTTAGTCTAACACTGGTATGCCAAAACCAATATAGTGTAAAATACAGAAGGTTTTTGTCGCTTAACATACTTTTACACTAAGGAGCCAGCATGAAGAAACGGGTTTTCTCGGGAATTCAGCCTACCGGCAACATCCATATCGGCAACTACCTGGGGGCTATCAAATACTGGGTTGCCTCGCAGGCTGAATACGATAATGTCTTTTGCGTCGTCGACCTGCATGCCATCACCGTGCCGCAGGACCCCAAAGTCCTGAAGACCAAGACCCGCGAGTTGGCCGGCCTCCTCTTTGCCGCCGGCATCGACCCCAAACAGTCGATACTCTTCATTCAGTCCCACATCAGCGCCCACGCTGAGCTGGCCTGGATTCTCAACTGCTTTATCCCGATGGGCTGGATGCAGCGCATGACCCAGTTCAAAGAAAAATCGCACGACCTCAAGGAGCAGGCCAGCGTCGGCCTTTTCGACTATCCCGCCCTCATGGCCGCCGATATCCTGCTTTACGATACCGATGTCGTACCCGTAGGCGAAGACCAGAAGCAGCACGTAGAACTGACGCGTGACGTGGCTCTACGGTTCAATAACATATATGGCGACACTTTCCGGCTCCCCGAACCGGTAATACCCCAGGTGGGCGCACGAATAATGGGCTTGGACGACCCAACCAAGAAAATGAGTAAGAGTGAGGCCAATCCCGGGCACGCCATCAACCTGCTCGACTCACCGGAGACCATCCGCAGCAAGCTCATGCGTGCCACCACCGACTCGCTGCGCGATATCCGTTTTGATGAGGGCCGACCGGGAATCTACAATCTGCTGGTCATCTACGAGCTTTTCACCGGCCTGCGCCGGCCGGAAATTGAAGCCCGCTTTACCGGCAAGGGCTATGCCGATTTCAAACGGGAGCTGGGCGAGATAGTCGTGGAAGGCCTGCGGCCCTTGCAAACGCGCTACCGTGAGTTAACCAGCGACCCAACCTACATCGATTCGCTGTTGAGCGAGGGTGCTTCCCGCGCCCGCCCGCTTGCTGAGAAGACCCTGGCCGCCGTTAAGAAGAAGGTAGGACTGGGCTAGATTTACGGGAATAGAAAACACGAAGGCAAGAATTATTAAGAGAGGGTGGTTTGCCCTCTCTCTTTTTTGTGTATTCGCCTTGTCTGTCATTGCGAGGAGCCCCGATTGCATCGGGGCGACGAAGCAATCTGAAGGCATAAAGAGATAGAGATTGCTTCGTCCCGATTTCATCGGGACTCGCAATGACAAAATTGATAGGTTCAGCCCTAAACCGTCAGCCGCCGCCTCATGGTGACCAGCGCTACCATAAAGAAAACCACCCCAATCCCCACAATGAGCAGCAGCGACCACAGCAGGCCGGGATGGATATTGCCACTCACCAGCGCCCGGGTGAGATAGGTCACCGGCGTCAGCGGTAACACCCAGCTAATCGTCTGCACTATCTGCGGGAACTGGTCCAGGGGAAAGTAAACGCCGCTGAAAAAGGACATGGGCGTTACGAACAGGGTGAAAAAGTAGTTGAAGCTGTAGATGGCTGGCGTCATCGAGGTGAAAAACAGGGCAATGGAGCCGAACATCAGTCCCTGCAGAAATGATAGCGGCGGGATAAGCAGTGCCCACGGCGAAGACACCAGACCGAAAATCGCCGCAATGATAGTTATAGCCGTGCCGGTCATCAGCGCCCGGGTCGCCCCCCAGAAGATTTCACCGACAATAACATCCTCAACGTTAAGCGGCGTGGCAATAATGGCATCGTACGTCTTCTGGTACTCCATGCGCACAAAACTGCCATAGGTGCACTCAAAAGTGGCGCTGAACATGGCATAGCTGGCGATAATGCCCGGCGCGATAAACTGAATGTAGCTCTCCTGCCCAATCGACCCGATAAATGCCCCCAGCCCCAACCCCATGGTCAAAATAATGATGATTGGCTCGACCACAAAGCCGGTTATCTCCGGTCGCCATAGCTTGAAAAAGACGTCCCGGTTGCGCTGCCAGACCCGGATAAAACGCCACGAAAATAGCCTCATTCTATCAGCGACCTCCCGGTAAGTCTCAAGAAAACATCTTCCAGCGTCGCCGGCCGACGTCTCATCTTTTCTGGATTTGCCAGTGTAGCAAACCCATTGGCCTCATTATGAAAAACAAAAAACTTGTTGCCGGCATCCTCAAAGTCAAGCCGGCGCTCTTTCAGCTCCTTGAGCAGCTTCTCCTTGTCTGTCGAATCTACCTCCACCTCCAGCACCTCTTTACCTACGTATTTAGCCACGAGGTTCCGCGGCGTATCCAGTCCCAGGATTTTGCCCAGGTTCATTATCGCCACCCGGTCGCAGAGGGCAGCCGCTTCCTCCATATTCTGCGTACACATGAGCTCGGTAACGCCTTTCGCCTTCAACTCGCGCAGCTTTTGCCACACCAGGTACCTTGCCTGAGGGTCAAGACCAATACTTGGCTCATCGAGAATCAGTATCCTGGGCTGGTTAATCAGGCCCCGGGCGATAAGCAGCCGCCGCTTCATGCCTCCCGAAAGTTCGAAAATCTGGCTGTTGCGCTTGGCTTCAAGCTCAAACAGGCTGAGTACCTCCAGGCTGCGCCTGAGTGCCTCTTTCCTGGGTATGCTGAAATACCGGGCAAAAGTCAGCAAATTACCCAGCACCGTCAGGTCAGGGTCGAGGTTATCCAGCTGGGGCACCACGCCCAGGACAGCCTTCACCTGCCTCGCGTAGACCTTCAAGTCCTTACCCAGCACCCGGATTTCCCCCCGCGTGGACGGCGAGACTGCCGTTATCATCCTGATGAGTGAGGTCTTGCCCGCCCCATTAGGGCCCAGCAGCCCGAAGCACTCACCGGCCTCTATCTGCAGGCTGAGGTCATCTACCGCTACCAGGGACTTGAACTTCTTCGTCAGATTCTTAGTTTCAATGATAATCATCAATAATCATCCTGAACCACCCAACCTTACTAATCATAGCAAGTCGGGGTTGCGTCTACAATAGATAACCCCCAACGGTAGCATGTCATTGCGAGTCCCGATGAAATAGAGACGAAGCTATCTCTACCTTACATTCATTGGGATTGCTTCGCTTCGCTCGCAATGACACACCAAACCAAATGCAAACCAGGCACCGGCACAAGGGGTTCCTACGATTCCTGCGGCAACTGGACCGGGAGTTCCCCAAAGGGACGCCACTGCACCTGATCGTGGACAACTATGGGACCCACAATCAGCCCAAGGTAAAGGCTTGGCTAGGAAAGCACCCACGCTTCATGCTACACTTCACGCCCACGAGCTCGTCATGGCTGAACCTGGTGGAGCGTTGGTTCCGGGAGTTGACGGAAAAGCGTGTGCGGCGTGGAAGCTTCGGAAGTGTGCCGGAGTTGATCCATGCCATTGAGGAGTACCTGACAACGTCCAATGCCAACCCTAAACCGTTGGTGTGGAAAGCCTCCGCAAAAGCCATTCTTGACAAGCT
>JAUYDJ010000195.1 GCA_030690025.1 Chloroflexota bacterium
TAATCAGAGAATCAACGGGTGATTTCCGGGCGGATACCCCAAAGCGACTCTTTATCTGCTGGCGGGCGTTTTTCCCCGGGCTAATTTTGAACACACGCCCCCACACGCCCAAGGCATCCCGGTAAGGTGTCTCTATAATCCTGGCGGGCAGGTCGCGGTACTCGCTGGTAGTCCCAGTCAGGACTATCGGCTCCCAGCCGAACTCCGGCAGGTATTTGACCAGGCCTTCAATGCGCGGCGATGCCCGCGGCAAATGGACAATAATCAGGACTTTCTTCATTCTATTTATCCAGCACCACTTCAATGACCGCCCCTGATTCGCTCCAGGGTCGGGCCGGCCATACTACCTCTGGGATTCGGCTCACCCGTACCTGCTCCGGCTTCACGAATTGTTTCCACAAAGCCGCGTAGTCCCGGGTCCAGTTGCCGTACTGGTAAATGCCCAGTGCTTCTCGCGGCCTGCCTTTTGACTCAAAGCGGTGCAGCTCCATCAAGACTATTACCCGTTTAGCCAGCCGGAGCATCCCCCCTACCACCTCCCGGATTTTGTCCGGGCCGATGTAGATGAGCAGGGCATTGGTGAAGACAACATCAAAGCTTCTATCTCCGAACTGCCCCAGTCCATCGGCTTTACCGACCCTTAGACTAACATTCTCCATGCCTTCTTGAGCAAACCGGGCATTGCCATAGTTTACGGCTTCGACATTTATGTCAACCCCGACTATCTGTGCTTGAGGGAACTTCCCGGCTAGCAGGTACAGGTTGGTGCCGCTGGCGCAGCCAACCTCCAGGATGCTGTTCACCGGCGCAAATGCGGCAATTCTGTCCGCCAGGAAGTGTTTGCTGGGCAGGTCCCGGTTTTCCCAGTAGCCTTCCGCAATGGGCCGGGCGGCCCAGCGTCTTTCCCGTGCCCTCGTGCCGACCACCAGCTCGGCCAGATGCTGAAATTGCAGCGTCCAGTAAACCCGGCTGGCCAGACGGTAGAGAGCCGGCCACTGCCCCAGAAAATGCGCCAGCCGCTGTTTCATCTACTTTCTCGAATAGAACTTACGGATGCAGTCGATGACGTATTCCACCTGCTTGTTGCTTAGCTCGGTATGCAAGGGCAGGGAAAGCACCTCCTGTGAAACCCGCTCGGTCTCCGGCAGCGGGAAATGGCCCAGCTTGAGTGCCGGGTGGCGGTGCATCGGTACCGGCCAGGAGACCAGAATCTCAATGCCTGATTCGATGAGATATGCTACCAGCTCATCCCGCCGCTGCGCCCGCAGCACGTAGTTGGTGAAAATGTCAAAGTAGCGTCCCGGCTGGGGGTACGGCGGGGTCTTCACCTGGGGTAACCCGGTCAGACCAGCCTCATACATACTCGCCAGCTCACGGCGCCGCTCAATCCACTGCGGCAGGTACTTGAACTTGACGTCAAGCACGGCAGCCTGCAGGTTGTCCAAACGGCTGTTATAGCCATAGCCCACAATCTCCCCGGTGCCTCTTATCACGCAGTGGTCTCTGAGGGCGCGCATCTTTTCGGCGACGCCCTGGCTGTTGGTGACCGCCATGCCGCCATCGCCAATGCCACCGAGCGCTTTAGCCGGGTAGAAGCTGAAGCAGCCGGTCAGGCCGAAAGAGCCCGCCTTCCGTCCGTCAAAGGTGGCCCCCAGTGCCTGAGCGGCATCCTCGATTACGCACAGATTGCGTTTGCTGGCGATACTCATCAGCTTTTCCATATCGCAGAGACGGCCATTCAAGTGCACCGGTATCACCGCCCGCGTGCGGGCAGTGATGGCCCGCTCCAGCTGCGTCACATTCATGTTGAAGTCCTCACCTATGTCAACCAGGACCGGTTTAGCCCCGCAGTGAATGATGACCGCCACCGTAGCCACAAAGGTATGGGCTACCGTGATAACCTCATCGCCCGGGCCGATGCCCGCCGCCAGCAGCGACAGGAGCATGGCATCAGTGCCACTGTTCACACCCACCCCGTAGTCCACTCCCACATAAGACGCAATATCCGCCTCGAACTGTCTGACGTGGGCGCGCAGGATGAAGTCGCCGCCATTCAACACCTGGCTGATGGCCGTATCTATTTCACCCTGCATGCTATGGTAGTGCTTGGGGTAGTCAACAAAGGGGACTTTATATTTCATGAAATTTCACCTCGTTCTATGTGCCCCCTCTTTATCTCCCTCCGTAAAATGAAGGAGGGGCAAAGGGGGGTTGTTGAAACTACAGCAACTGCTTCACTGCCGAAACTATGGTGTTCGCGTCAGGGTAATACACCTTCTCCAGGACGGAGCTGGCCGGGGCCGGTGCATCCGGCAAAGCAACGCGCACGATGGGTTTTTTCAGATACTTGAACTCTGTCTCGACCACCCGGGCGGAGATTTCCGCGCCGATGCCGCCAGTCTTCCACCCCCCATCCACCACCACCAGCCGCCCCGTCTTTCTCACCGAGGCAAACAGAAGCTCCCCGTCAAGCGGCTTGAGCGAACGTAAATCGATTACCTCGACGTCAATGCCTTCTTTCACCAGGGCCGCCGCTGCTTCCATCGCCTTCAGTACCATGAACGAGGTGGCCGCCACGGTGACGTCCTTCCCCTCCCGCCGCACCACTCCCTTGCCGATGGGCACAGAATACAGCTCTTCGGGCACATCGCCCGTCTCATTATACAGCCAGCGGTCATCGATAAAGACCACCGGATTGCCGTCCTCAACGCTGGCCGCCAGTAGCCCCTTGGCGTCGTAGGGAGTGCTGGGCATGACCACCTTGAGGCCGGGAATATGGGTGAAGACCGCCTGCAGCGCCTGGGAATGCTGGGCCGCCTGCTCCCCACCCCGGTTGATGATGCCCCAGATGGTCAGGGGGACGTTCATCTGCCCACCGAACATGTAGTGCCAGTTGGCGGCATGGTTGGCGAGCTGGTCCATGGCGTAATACATGAAGTCCATGCGCGGATGCACCAGTATCGGGCGAAGTCCGGCCAGTGCCGCTCCTGCGGCCACGCCAGTAACACCGTTTTCCGAGACCGGGGTATCAATGACCCGTTTTGGGAAGCGCTCGAAAAGCCCCACCGTGCTTGCGCCGACATACCAGGGACTGGTCACACCCTGCCCGATGAGGAAGACACGCCGGTCGCGTTCCAGCAGCTGGCGCAGGGCCTCATTAATGGCCTGGACGTAAGTAATCTGGCGCATACTACACCTTAAAGACGTTGTCGAGGAGCTCGCTTTCGTCGGGGCAGGGGCTTTCTTTAGCGAAAACAAGAGACTCGTCTATTTCCCGGTCAACACTCTCATAGATGCGGCGTTTTCCCGGTTCAGTCATGATTCCCCGCTCCAAAAGGAATTGCTCCAGTTGTCTTATCGGACAGTGGGCCAGCCAGTGGTCGAGCTCTGCTTTGGTGCGCAATCCCTTGTCCAAATCGTAATTCGGCCCCACGTGCCCCCGCCAGCGGTAGGTCATGCACTCGATTAACGCCGGGCCTCTGCCGGCGCGGGCCTCAGCCACCGCCTGCCTGGCGGTTTTGAAGACCTCGGAAACGTCATTTCCGTCAATCCTGACGCCGGGCATACAGAAAGCCTCAGCTTTCTTATATATATTCGTGTCAGCCAGGCATTCAGCGACGGGCATATGAGTGGAAAAGAGGTTATTTTCACAGACGAAAATAACCGGCAGCTTTTTGAGCGAGGCAAAGTTGAGCGATTCATAGAAGACGCCCTCGTTAGCCGCGCCGTCGCCAAAGAAGGCCACCGCAACGGTATCCTTCTCCTGCATGGTAAAAGCCAGCGCCGCCCCCACCGCCAGGGGTATGGTCCCGGCCACAATCGCCGAGCTTCCCGGCAGTCCCATTTCCGGTGATGCCAGGTGCATGGAACCGCCCCGGCCGCGCGAGCAGCCGGTGGCTTTTCCGTAAAGCTCCGCCATCAGCGCCTTCATATCGCCGCCCTTGGCCAGGTAGTGCCCGTGGCTGCGGTGGGTGCTGAAGACATAGTCGTCCTGGCGCAGGTTGGCGCAGACGCCGGTGGCCACCGCTTCCTGCCCAATGTAGAGGTGGACGGGACATTTTATCTCCGACTCGCCACAGAGCAGCTCGGCCACCCTCTCCTCGAAACGGCGCAGCCGCACCATGGTGAGATGCATCGACCGCAAAGTGGCTACTGGGATATCGGCTTTATCGGGAGTAGAGGGTTTCTTACTCAAGCTTTATCCGCTCCTCCAACCCGTAGTTCCGGTACCATTTCACAAATTCGGCCAGCCCCTTGGCGAAGTCATACTTGGGGTCCCAGCCGAGGAGCTTTTTCGCCTTGGTGGCATCGGCGATGAGCCGCTTCACTTCCCCGATTCTCGACTCCACGTGGGACGGTTTCATACTGTTTTTCTTACCGCAGAGGTCAATCAACATATTGGCCAGGTCCAGGATGGATACTTCCTGACCGCTGCCGAAATTGACCGGTTCGGTGATGGGTTCGTTATGGTTCAGCACCAGGTCGTAAGCACGCACCGCATCCTCGATATAAGTATAGTCCCGCGTCTGTGAGCCATCCCCGTAGATAATGGGTGGCACATTGCTTAGAATGCGGCGGGTAAATATGGATATCACGCCGCCGTAGCCGATATCCCGCTGCCTCGGGCCGAAGACATTGAACAGCCTGAGAATACAAATGTCCATGCCGTAGGTCTGCACGTAGGCATAGCACATCCGGTCGGCGGCAATCTTGCTCGCCCCGTAGGGGTGCGGCGCGCTAAGCGGATGCTTTTCATCGATGGGCACGTACTGCGCCGAGCCGTAGACCTCGCTGGTGGAGGCATAGACCACCTTCTTGGCATCATAGATACGCGCCACTTCCAGCACGTTCTGGGTGCCGATGACGTTCACTTCATAAGTAAGGCGGGGCTCGATGTAGGAGCGGTCGACGTGAATCTGCGCCGCCAGGTGAAATACTGCGTCAACATCACGCATGGTCTTTTCCAGCAGGGCAAAGTCGCGGATATCACCCTTTATCAGCTTGAAGTTGCGTCAGTCCAGGAGGTGCCTGACATTCATCAGGTTGCCGCTCATAAAGTTGTCCAGGCACAACACCGTGTGACCCTCCCGGGTATACTTGTCACACAGATGGCTGCCAATAAAGCCCGCACCGCCTGTTACCAGTATTCTCATTTTCTTCTCCTGGCCGCTTCTCTGCACTGCTGGTAGAGTGTTTCGTATTCCTCGACCTTATGCTGGAAGCGCAAGTTGGCATTTATGTATTCCTTTGCCCGCCGCACCTTTTCCCGGGCTTCAGATGGGTCATCAAGTATTGCCCGTATGGTTTGCGCCATCTGGCTCTTATCCCCGAATTCTACCAGATAGCCCGCGCCCATTCTACTGACATCTTCCCCGGAACCACTGCCTTTGGTTACAATCACCGGGGTGCCACAGAGCACCGCCTCAATCGGCGCCCAGGCAGCATTCTCATACCGGGATGATTGTACCACGACATCGGCATCCACCAGCGCCGCCAGCTTATCGTTGCCGCCCAGGAACCCGGTAAACAGGACTCTATCGGCCAGGCGCAGGTCGGCGATGAGCTTGTCCAGGGTGGACTTGTAGCCATCGTCCGGCCCGACTATGGCCAGCAGGACATCAGTCCGGGATTTAGCCAGCTCGGCAAACGACTCCACCAGGAAATCAATCCCCTTTATCCAGTGGAGCCGCCCCAGAAACATCACCACTCTCTTATCTTTAATATCATACTTACTCCGGAAAAGCCCCGGCGACGGCAGCCGGGCAAAGTCCTCAACGGGGAACGGCGGCGCAATCAGGGCTATCCTGTCCGGGCTTACCCCGAACACCTTATACTCGTTGACGCCTACCTCGGTCTCGGCGATAACCTTGCCGGCATCTCTTAATATTCTGTAGCCGTAGCCAACATCAAACAGCCACTTCAGCAGCCACTTAAAGCCCTTTTCCCCGGCAACCGCTCTGGGCAGCGAGCCGTGGGTATCCAGGATATAGGGAATGCCATATTTACTGGCATACCGGTGTATGACTATATTCTGATAGCTGCGCAGGCAATTGAGGTGAATGACATCAACCCCCCCAGATTCTTCTTTGCTTCCCGAACAATGCCCGGCGTATAGTAGAAGCCACCGAATATAAATGAGTTATGGAACGGGTAAGTCTTCACCGGGGCCAGTAAATCCAGATATTCCCTCTCCGATTTATAATCGGTAGTGTAAATGGTGACCTCGTGTCCCCTCTCCGCCAGGGCTTTTGCCAACTGGTACAGCACGTGAGACGTACCATTGGTATGAGGTGACAGCCTATCGAAGACATGTAAGATTTTCATACTAACAGTACGGCCCCAGCTTCTTGCCCATCTGGCTGGCCAGTTCCTTCTCCGCCGGGGTCCTGAGCTTGCCGGCGACCTTGTAGGCGACCGCGGTCAGCGGTGAGTCCATTACCAGCTTCGCCAGTAAGTCGCTGCGGAAAAACAGGCTGGAAATACGGTCGATAAGAGTCTTTTCTATCTGGAACTGCCTTTTGAACCGCTGCCAGCCCTCGGTGACTACCACGTCCGAGAGCCGCGCTGAGCCCAGCCCGGCTTCTTCGGCAAGGATTATCGTCTTGACCTGCTGGGGAGAAAAACCCAGCAGCCTTGCCCCCAGGGCATCGGCTACCACCGGGTTATCGGCGACCATGACCAGGTTGGTCTTCACCGCTTCGCCATACATCGGCCCGTGCTTGTTCAGGGCATAGGTGCCATCGATGACCACAATCTTGGGTTGCAGGAGCTGCGCGATTAGCGCCAGCTTATAGTTGAGATTCTGGTGATGCAAGCAGCGCATGGTATCCGGCACGCAGCCCCACAGGTTTTTCAGGCTCAGGCTGACCGTGGTCATGACATGAATCTTCAGCACCGGCACCGAGATGAAGCAGTCTATATCCTCCAGCAGCAGCCGGGGCAGCCTTACGGTCACCTTCTTACCCAGGATATCCGACTCCACCGTTTTGGCGGGCAACCCGGAGAGGTTGACCAGCTCTGCACCGGTCTGCTGGCATATCTCCGGCATGTTATGCCCCTGGAACGCCTCGGCGGCGGTAAAGGCGTGATTACCGCCATCGGACTCACCGACGATTACCTGGCCGGCCCGGCTCTTGAGCAAGGTCAACAATACCCTGAGAAACTCCGGGCTGGTGGTAACACCCGGCTTATAGGTGGGAAAGGTGAAATTGGGCTTGACGAAAACCCGCGACCGCCGGTTAACGTATTTCTCCCAGCGGATAAACTGGAGGCCGGCCTGCAGCGCCGCTTTTACGTCGCTGGCCTCATGAATATAAGCCCGGTATTTAGTGTCCCTTTGCAGACTCAAGACTTCTTTCCTTCAC
>JAUYDJ010000028.1 GCA_030690025.1 Chloroflexota bacterium
CTGAACTTTGCGGTAAGGAGCGGTTCGTGAGACTGCTATTACTTCCAATTCTTCCTGTTCCTTTGGTTCTATTGTTACAGCTAACGCTTTTTTGCTCATGACCAATGATAACATATTATAACACATTTGTATAGCTAATTAACTGACGGGACACTAGAAACGCCTCAAGCTCGTGAGATGATGTTCAACATGATTGCCCAGCAGGTGGCCCAGGCGCCCCCGGGCAGGAAGGAAGCCTTATCCCGTGTTAAGGTAACTCTCAAGAAGAGGGAGAGAGGGTTGCAGCTGGATGTCGGTCATTCCGACGATGAGCAAGTCGAAGCGGTAATCAGGGACGCTATTGAAGGGTGGGGCGACATGGTGTCACGAGGCTTTCAGTCGATGGGATTCAGCGTAGAGATATATGAATAGCCAGTCGACGGGAAATGCACTCCTGCACTTGACGGGCGTGCTGGTGATGTCCGCCTTTTCTCAACTTCTTCAGGTGTCCCAAGTTACTACTTTGTTACATTACCGATTTAATATTCCAAAAGAAGTTCTCAAACTGGGGGACGATGCCTAGAACTCGGCGAAAACTTCAGCTGCACTTGCTTTCGCCGGAGAGAGTTTTTTCAGTAACCTTCCCGTGGTTCCCTCGAATATTTTTGGCTTTTACTAAACGGGCGCCGCCCAAGATTTTTCTCCCTGAACCTCTTCCGTTGACATTTCTCCTGCGAACTACTATAATTCTTTAACATTACTAAGGTGGCGTAGTAGATAATACTAAACTCCCGTTACCACAGCTGTAGAAATTATGCGAAATGGGGGGAATATACAACCAGAATTTTATTAACCTATACGGGGGCAACTACTGGGCTGGAGACAGGCCAAAGTGTCCAATCCCAGGAGTTCACTCCAATTAGAGCTATGATAGTGTTATGGTCAATCAAAAATATAAGGTCGACATTGTCGACGCAGACTACTACAGAAAAACGATAAGCTGTCAGAATGCCTGCCCGGTACATACCGACGCCCGGGGCTACGTGAATGCTATCGCCGAGGGTGACTACCGGGCTGGCTACATTATGGCCCGGCAGCCAAACCCCTTTGCCTCGACCTGCGGCCGGGTGTGTAACGCCCCCTGTGAAGCCGCCTGCCGCCGGGGCAATATTGATGCCCCGGTCGCGATTCGTGCCCTGAAGCGCTTCGTCTGCGAGCGCTACGGGGTGGAATCAAAAGAGCACCCGGCTATCTCCAGGACTCCGGGCGAGCGGCTTATGGTGCGCGCTCCGGGTAATTTCAACACGGTGGAGAGCCTGGCTAACCTGCTGGTCACGTCGGAAAGGAAGCCGAGGGATGGTAGGAGGGCAAGGATAGCCGTGATTGGCGCTGGACCGGCCGGGCTTACCGCAGCTCATGACCTTGCTGCCATGGGACACCAAGTTACCATCTTTGAAGCTAGCCCTGTTGCCGGAGGAATGCTCCGCCTGGGAATTCCTGAATTCAGATTACCCCGCAAGCTGATTGAGCAGGAAATAGCCGATATACTGGAGTTGGGCGTTCAGCTGAAGCTGAATTCTCGTATCGGCGATGCTTTCAAATTAAAGACGTTACGTCAGGAAGGTTATGATGCTTTTTTCATCGCCGTAGGTCTTGGACGCGGACGTGAGCTTAACATTGAAGGGGTTGAGTTGGACGGTGTAATGCGCGCCATCGAGTTCCTGCTCAACGTGAACATGGGCTACAGGCTTGACCTGGGACAAAAAGTGCTGGTCGTAGGCGGAGGGGCAGTGGCTATGGATGTAGCCCGTACCGCGGCACGCGCGGGCGAGACCGAGCCGGTGGAGGTGGATGGCGAGCTGGCCGCTGCTCTTGATGTGGCCAGAGAGGCTATCCGTGCCGGAACGCCCGAGGTTCACGTGCTCTGCCTCGAGCGCAGGGAGGGAATGCCGGTTGCCCCCGAAGAGGTGGAGGACGCTTTGGCTGAGGGAGTCATCCTCCACACTGCCCTCGGTCCCAAGCGTATACTGGGAGAAAAAGGAAGGGTGACCGGGTTGGAGACTCTTGCCGTAGCTTCGGTATTTGATAGTCAGGGCCGGTTCAATCCAAGCTTTACCCCGGCAACTGAGTCTGTCATAGAGGGAGACACAGTTATCCTAGCTGTAGGACAGAGGAGCGACCTATCCTTCATCAGCGAGGAGGATGGCATCAAGACCGACGCGCGGGGGACTATTGTGGTTGACCCGGATACGCTGGCCACTTCGGCGCCAGGAATATTTGCCGGGGGAGACGTCGTCTTCGGTCCCAGAATCATCATTGAGGCTGTCCGCGACGGGCATACCGCAGCCAGGCACATGAACCAATACCTCCGGGGTAAGCGGGCAAAGGTGGTTACCCGGGGATGGATGGAGACTGTGCCTGCTCAGAAGCTGCCCCGCCATGACCTGGATGCTCCCTACCAGCGTCTACCTACTCTTTCACTGGACAGGAGAGTGGGTATGGCAGAGGTGGAGCTTGATTATCCCGGTGAGGTGGCGGAGAAACAAGCCTGGCGCTGCGTGAGATGCTACATACAGACGGTATTCAATGGCGATCTCTGTATTCTTTGTGGCGGTTGTGTGGACGTGTGCCCCTGGAGCTGCTTGAAGATGGTGAGATTAGACCACATAGCCGGAGACCAGCGAGTCAAAGACGTAATTCAGGCAAGGTACGGCATATCCTTTGATGAGCTACAAAACGGGAGTGGGGCGCTGAATGTGGGGACAGCCATGATTAAAGATGAAACACGCTGCACCCGCTGCGGCCTTTGCGCCGAGCGGTGCCCTACCGGCGCTATTACCATGGAAGACTTTCAGTTCAGCGAAGAACTGGTGGATGAGGACACCCCTGAGGACGCGGGTGTCAAATAGAATGTCAAACGTGCTGAATAAACAGTCCATTACCCGGAATCGGGTGTGGCGGTCTATCTTCCGCCACGGCTATCCCCACGACGAGGAAACCCAATCACGGGTCATGGCAGATAACCTGTTATTGCACATCCATCCGGTCAAGGTCAAAAAGCACAGCCTGAAGATAACCTATACCTGGGGGTTGGGGTTCATCTCCTTTTTCCTTTTCGTGGTACTGGCGGCCACCGGGGCGTGGCTTATGTTCTTCTATGTCCCTTCAGTGGATCGTGCCTATGCTGATATCCAGGCCTTGGAGACCACGGTCGCCTTTGGCATATTGATACGGAGCATGCATCGCTGGGCGGCGCATCTCATGGTGCTAACTGTCTTCTTGCACCTGTGCCGGGTATTTTACACCGGCAGCTACAAGCACCCCCGGGAGTTCAACTGGGTGGTCGGGGTAATGCTTTGGGTAGTGACCCTGCTCCTGAGCTTCACCGGCTACCTGCTACCCTGGGATCAGCTTTCCTACTGGGCGGTCACGGTGAGTACCAACATCGCGGGGTCATTCCCGTTTATCGGTGAAAAGATTCGTATCCTCATGCTGGGGGGGGCTGAGGCCGGGCAAGAGGCGCTCGTCAGGTTCTACGCGCTGCACATCGCCGTCCTGCCGCTGGTAATGACAGTCCTCATCGGTGTGCACTTCTGGCGCATCAGGAAGGACGGCGGCCTGTCCAGCAAGGCGGAGCAGGAAGAAGAACACTTGGAGACAGCCAAATGAAGGCAGAAAATCGGGAGGTTTTCCCCAGGGACCCCAGTAAGACCTATGGCCTCATGGCGCTGGTGAAGGGTACCAGCCCGCAGGTGGAAAAGGGGATGGAAGACACGGTGATGTCCTGGCCTCACTTGATCATACTGGAGGTGCTGGCCGCCCTGGGCACGACGGTGCTGCTCTTGTTCTGGTCTCTCGCCGCCAGTGCTCCCATGAGGGCGCCGGTCAATCCAGAGATATCGGATAACCCGGCGAAGGCAGCTTGGTACTTCCTGAACCTTCAGGAAATCCTGCTCCATATGAACCCGGTGCTGGCCGGACTGATTATACCGGCGCTGGTGATTATAGCCCTGATGGCAATACCCTATATTGACCGCAGTAAGAAGGACATCGGGGTGTGGTTCGCTTCAAAGAAGGGGCGCTCCATCGCCCTGTGGTCCGCCGTTTATACTGCAGTCTGGCTCATTGCTCTCATCATATTTGATGAGTTCGTCCGGGTGCGGTCGTTGGTCGCTGAATCCGAGCTAATGGCGGGATGGGTTATCCCTATCCTGGTGATAGGCGGACTGAGCACCCTGCTCTATGTCATTATCCGGCGATGGTGCCCCACCACCAGAGAGGTGATGGTAGGGCTTTTCACCGCCTTTGTGGTGAGCTACTTCTTGCTTATTATAAGCGCCCTCTTCTTCCGGGGCTACGGCCTGCACCTGACCTGGCCGTGGGATTTACCGCCGGGGGCGTTGCCTTTCTAAAAGCACAGCGGAATTCAAGGAAAGGAACTGATATGGATACAGACCGTTGCCCTTCAGGAAGCTGTCCAGTACCGGGCGGAGGTGTAACCAGGCGGCAGTTCCTGAGTCGTGCCTGGTGGGTGGCAGGTGGCCTGCTGGTGGCCGAGGTGGCGGGGGGCCTGGTGGTCTCCCTGTGGCCGAAGGCGAAGGCGGGCGCCTTTGTCACCAAAATAAGCGTCATGAGTCTGCAAGAGGCCAGGGCTATGCCCGTGGGCACGGTAGCCTATTTCACGGAGCAGCGTTTATATATCTCCCGGGTTGAGTCTGGACTCCTCGCCCTCTACCGCAAGTGCCCCCACCTCGGCTGCGTGGTGCCGTGGCTTCCTGATGATCCGACGGAAGATGATCTGGCTCAAAGGGGGCGGTTCAACTGTCCCTGCCACAGCGGCATCTTTGACCGCTACGGACTTGTCCACGGCGGTCCGCCCCCCAGACCGATGGATGTGTTCCCCATCACCATAGAGGGTGATGAGGTGGTCGTGGATACCGGTAACCCTATCCAGCGTTCTCGTTTCGATGAATCTCAGGTGATAGAGATCTGAAGGTATGCAATTTAAGATTTTCATTGGCCTGGTGCTAACCTTAATAATAGTGGTCTTCATACCCGTGTATTGGGCGACCGAGCCCGGGCGGCAGGAAAATGCCCTGGCCCGGCAGACAGCCGAGTCCGTAGACAGAGGCGCTGAGAAATATGCTTCAAACTGCGCCGCCTGTCACGGGAGTCAGGGCGAAAGGGGACTGGGTAGGGCACTGGCGGGTACCATGCTTGACAGCAAGGCCCTGCAAAGGGTCATCGCCCGGGGTGTGCCCGGGACAGCCATGCCTCCTTGGGGTGTAGAGGATGGCGGTCCCCTGAAGGACTACCAGATCAGGGACCTTGTCGCCTTCATCGAAAGCCTGGGGGCTCCCGCGGCAGCGGCGCCAAAGCCTGTAGCGCCACCCTCAACACCCACGCCGGCTCCCCCTTCGCCTTCCCTATCACCCGCCGCACCATCAGTAGATGCTAGGGCGCTGTATACGGGCAAATGCAGCGTCTGTCACGGGGCGGACCTGCAGGGCAGCAGGTTTGGGCCACCACTGACCACGGAAAGCCTCAGAGCAAAGAGCGACGCCGATATACGCAAGGTCATCCAGGACGGAATACCCAGCAAGGGCATGCCCCCATTTGGGAACACTCTCAGCGCCGAGGAAATGGACGCCCTGCTTAGATTCATCAAAGACGCCGGGACTTAGATAGCACCGGACTCAGGCCAGTCCTCTTGAACCCTCATCAGTTGCATGGCTAAGTCGGGCATATCGCATCAGAAGTACTTCCAGCTTCTGCACGTTCTCCTGCCCCACCCCGAAACCCGTGTAGGCAATGTTCTGGCAGGCTTCCAGGAGGCGTCTGCCCGGTGGTAACACAACCGGAAACGAAAATGGAGTTGGCCGCGTTCAGGCCAGGAGCTAGAGGAGGCGGAGATAGTATTCTCCACTCTTGCTATCCTGATTTTTTCAGAGCCAACGAAATGGATAATTGTGACCCGAGACATGAGGCTCAAGCTACTGTCTTGGTCAACGAGAGTCCTGTTCCTTCCCATGGTTCCTACTTACTCAAAATACCGTGTCATGTTAAATGACAGTCCGGTTGACAACAGTAGAAAGATACGTTGGAATCGCCAGGCTACCAGTGAGAACAAGTCCGGGTTTGTTGAAAACCGGCGAATTTGCTAATATGGCGTAGTAGGTTTTATTCATTAATATAGGGCCGGCTGAACGGAAGGAAACATGTCTACTGCCATTCATAGGGCCTCGCTGGAGGCACAAGCAAATGCCGTATTAAAGAAATTGCTCGGCAGCCTTGAATTAGAGGTTATGAACTTCGTGTGGCAAACGGGGGAAACCACAGTTCAAGAAGTTACCGATGTGATTAACTATAAGAGACGTGTTGCCTATACAACGATAATGACCGTCATGGTGCATCTGGTCGACAAAGGACTGCTTACGCGTATCAAAGAGGGAAAGAAATACCGCTACAAGGTTGCGTTAACCAGGCAGGAATTCATTCGGGAAAGTGCAAAGAGCCGACTACAGGACCTGATAGGTGATTTTGGAGATATTGCCATTGCGCAGTTCCTTGAAGAAGCCCAAAAGATAGACGCTGATAGACTTGAATGGCTGAGGAAACTGGTTCAAGAAGGGGGCTATGAAAGCAATACCGCAGAACAGGACATTTAAAGTACTGACCGGTACCGTTCTAGTGCTGGTGCTGCTTCTGGTCAGCAGCCTCATCCATGCTTTCGTGACTGCTTGTCCGGATGGTTGGGCAAAGCTGGATGTTCTTTGCCTGTTCCTGCCCACCCATGATGACGTGGGCACTCACTTGCTGTCCTATGTCCTGGCGGGGATGGTAGTTGCCGGTGCATACCGCGGGTTGCTCTTGTGGCGTACGCAGCGGAAGAACCTGGCATTCTTAGCTCGCAATCTCAAGCTGAACGAGACACCGGATGGACAGTGGCGGCCAGCGATATTGGTTACAGGCTTGAAAGATAAAGTCAATCTTGTTGATTGTGAGACACCTTTCTGCTTCTGTTCCGGGTTCATTTCACCCCGGACACATCTATCCCGGGGTATGGCGGAAAAGCTGACACCCGAAGAATTGGAGGCTGTGCTACTCCACGAACAACACCACATGGAAAACCATGACCCGCTCAAGATTCTGCTGGGCTGGATAGCTGTGTCAGCCCTGTTCTTTGTTCCTATCCTGAAAGATGTGTTCAAACGATATCTCATGGAGAAAGAACTGGCTGCTGACCAAAGCGCCATACGCCACCAGGGCCACAAACATGGCATCGCCGGAGCCCTGTATAAGATGTTAGGGCAGAAACCCGCGGCTCTGAATAGCTCAGTTGCCTCTAGCGGACATCTCCTTGAGGCCCGCATTGATTACCTGATAGATGATAGTTCTCCACGCAGGCATAATATTTCCGCCCTGCGCCTAACTATAAGCCTTCTCGTCATAGCCTTTCTCGTCTTCACAATGTTGGCGCCTCTGCCAACGCACTCTCCATAGGGCACTGTTGCAACTACCATGTAGCTCACCCATAGAGCATTTCACTGAATATACTTGGCCTTTACTAAACGGGCACCGACTAGGATGTTTTCTCCCTCAACCTCTTTGCTCCTTGACGTCCCTCCTGCGAACTACTATACTATCTTAGTAATACTAAGATAGTATAGTAATAAGTTTCGAAAAATAGAAGGAGGCAACGTGAAACACAAATCCGGAATCAAAGTGATGGCGTTGGTAGTGGCTTTGAGTGCTGTGGCGGCCATGATTAGTGCCTGTCAGGGAGCGGCTGGGCCGCAAGGACCGGCCGGGCCGCAGGGGCCTCAAGGCCCGTCGGGAGCGACTCCGTCAGCCCCGGCGCCAAAGGTGAAGGCGCTAGGTGCGGAGACGCCCGTGGCCGCTTATCCCGCCGGTGTCCAGCTCCAGTTAGTGGGTCTGGCTGACGAATTCCGCATAAAGTACTCGATTACGCTGGTCAATGCTACCGACAGGGACCTGGGCAACATCACCATCACCGTCCCGTTGCCGTCCGAATCGCGGTTCTATGAGCTAGCGACTACTCCCGAAGGGGCCGCTCTCAAGGGCAAACCGGAATCAAGCGTAGAATGGACTCTGGGTAAACTGGCGGCACGAACTTCTCTCGGCCCCTTCGAGTACAAGATATCAGTACCCAAGCAGACAGCTGGCCCCGCTTCAGCCAAGGCACAGTGGGAACTCCCCAATGCCGGCAGTGTCAGCGCAGCCGGCCTCGACTTTTCCAAGATTGCCGTTAACCTGCCGAAGAGAGGCTGTACTGCCTGCCACGAACTTCGAGACAATAAGACCGGCGCCGTCACAATAGCCTATGAGGCAATGGAGCGCGGCGGCCCCAACCATCCGGGGCTACCATTTGACACCACCGTTAGTACCTGTCTTACTTGCCACAAGCCCGGGACGGGTGACCGCGAGGGTAAGGGCGCCGTCGCCCCACTGATGCTCAGGGACATCGTGCATCCGGCCCACCTGAACAGCCCGTCCTTCACCGGTACATATAAGGGCAACTGCTTCACCTGTCACAACGTTGATGGCAAGGGCAATTTCACGCTCCTGGGTGAAAAGAGCAAGACCGATTTCCGTGGTATTCCTGATGAGGCGCCTGTCAAAAGCATACCCCCGAGCGAGGGCAAATAGATGATGAGCAAGAGGGGCCGGTGGGAACAAAGGAGGCAATTTGGGCCCCAATATTCGCGGAAAAACGGCCGAGGATATCAAGCAAGCACTCGGTGGCGACGCGATGAGCTTCATCTCTTTGACTGGTGAAGAGATTGAAGCGGTTACCACCTACCTAAAGTACCTGGAGTCACAACCATAACCCTTTGAGAATACTAAAATGCAGAGGGATGGTTACCTTGAACGGCAAGTGGTGTCTTTACTACAGTGGTCTAGGTTTGGCCCAAATTGTCAAATGGAGCGTGGCTCTCCATTGAATGAGACGATGTATTTCTTGGTTCATAGGTGGCACAAACGTAGCGCCTGTGCGTATTCCAGTATGCTGCGTCGTGGTTCCACTGAGTCACCACGAAGTGTCACCTTTACCTCCTTCAGGACGAGCCCTTCGGTAACACTAATTTTGACGCAACTACACCACTTTCGGTAACTTTTATTATGAGTCAATGCGCCCTCTTGACAAATCTCCTGCGGACTACTAAACTATCTTAGTATTACTAAGGTAGCATAGTAGATAAGGTTGCCTCTATTACCTCAGCCGTGGGAATCATACGAAGCAGGAGGAACACAACCAGAAATTTTATTGACCTATACGGGAGCATCTACTGGGCTGAAGACAGGCCAAAGTTCCAGTCCCAGAGGTTCACTACAACGACGCACAAACTGATGCGAAAGGTGGAAATTTTCTAAGGAGGCAAATCATGAAGAGAGCTGGGATTATTCTAGGCATACTCGCGGTTTTATTTTTAGGGCTAGTATTGCTGGCAGCCTGCGCACGACCTGCGCCAACTCCGGCACCAGTGACGCCCACTCAGCCAACAACTCCAGCGGCACCGGCTCCAGCCACTGTAGCCCTGGGAGGGAAGCTTTACGACAACTGGATGAAGACAGCCCAAATAGCAACTCCTAAAGAGAATTCCCCCCTCTGGGCTACTCAAACCACCAATACCCGGACCGGCAGCGATACTTGGCGATGCAAGGAGTGCCATGGCTGGGATTACAAAGGTAAGGATGGCGCCTACGGTAAGGGTTCGCATTTAACTGGCTTCCCAGGGGTTTATGGTGCGGCCACGACCAAAACCGTTGCTGAGTTGACATCTATACTCAAAGGCTCGACTAATTCTAACCACAACTTCTCCACCTACCTTAACGCGGAACAAACCTCTGCCCTGGCTGCCTTCCTCAAGGTAGGGGCGGTCCTAGACGAGACCCAGTATATTGATTATGCTACCAAGAAACCTAAGTCGGCCGATGCCGCCAAGGGCAAACAGCTTTTCGAGAGCAGCTGCGCCGCCTGCCACGGGGTAGACGGCAAGACGCTTAACTTCGGGAGCCCGGAAAAGCCGGAGTACGTAGGGACTATAGCTATTGATAATCCCTGGGAGTTCCTCCATAAGGTCCGCTTCGGCCAGCCGGGAACCGCCATGCCAACTGGCGTGGAGCAACAATGGAGCATTCAGAATGTGATAGACATGCTATCTCATTCCCAGACACTTCCTCAAAAGTAGTCCCTCCAGATTCCTTATAGCGTAAGGAAAGCCTGAAGGGGTGGGCCCCTTCAGGCTTTCCTGCTTTTATTCTCCATCCTCTCTGACACACTGTATTTCTTTAGCGAAAGTGCGGCAATTCTGGCTTCCCGCTCGTCCTCAAGTGCGTCATTTCCACGATGTCGCGGCTGGTGACGCTAGTCTGTAGTGAGGCGGATATTGATAGCGCCGTTGCCCGGGTGCGTGCTGCCATCGCTAAATCGCTCGATGTGGCCCGGCTGGCCAGCTTCGCTCAGACGGGTAAGGTAGAGCTGGGTTGTGACCCGGCGCGCCAGTTCCTGGTCGAGTCCTTCATGGCGGGCGATATGGTGGAGACTGACGGACTGGTCGGCGGCGGCAAACCCTTCACCTTCGGCGTAACCGAGCAGATACAGAGCATCGACCCGCCCTTCTTCATCGAGGGCTATCTTTTCCCGGCCGAGTGCACGGACAACGCACCTATCGAGGCGGTATCAGACGCCATGCTGGAGGCGGTAGACCTGCACTATTCCGGTTTCTCCATCGAGATGCGGGTGCGTAACGGCGAGGTATGCCTGATGGAGGTAAACGGAAGGTTGGGCTGGGATGAGGGCTTCGGGGAGATGTTCTCGGTACGCACTCACCGGGAACGTATTGCCCAGACATTGCAGCTGGCGTTGGGCATTGAACCCGAGCCTGTTAATGATAAGAGCCGTTTTACCGCGCTGGCCTTTCGTTCCTGCTACGAAGACGGTATTATCGAAGAGCTGCCCACCCGTGAGGAGCTGGCGCGGCTGGAGCGTGATGGACTCAGCTTGGGACTGGCCACCCACAAGGGGGCGCACTTTGTCGCCCCGCCCAACCCGGAGGTCTACCCCCACATGGCCTGGGCCTTAGCCACGCATCCGGCTTCCAGTCACGCTGCCTACGAGATCGCCCGACAGGCTGTCGAAGGCCTCAATATCTCGCTAAGGCGGACCTAGAGTTCCGTGGCTATTTTAGCGCTGCTACCGATGAGTCCACTACCTGACGCGTGAAGGCGGGGTTATGCACGCCCTTGCTGCCATCGCTCTCCAGCAGGAAGTAGTTCCAGGCAACCTTCACCAGGACGTCACCGGGGGCGGATACCGTTGTCTTGCCGTCGGTGGTGATATCACCCATCTGGACCTGCGCTTCGCCGAGCGTTATCGTGTGGGCGGTGCCTCCCTGGGGTGTGTAGGTAAATGATAGCGGGTTCTTAAATTTAAGGGTGAAACCCTGCTGGCCGTGTGGCTCAGTCGGCGCCGCCGAGGCGATATTGCTCTTGTCCACTACCAGAGGGTCGCTTTTCATATCGTAACCCTGGCCGGCATACGAATGGGGCGTGTAGTCTTTTACGGTAACCCGGGCGGGCAGGCGGCTAACCAGGTAGCTGCCGAGCGTGCCGAACGGGA
>JAUYDJ010000069.1 GCA_030690025.1 Chloroflexota bacterium
TGCGGCGTGGAAGCTTCGGAAGTGTGCCGGAGTTGATCCATGCCATTGAGGAGTACCTGACAACGTCCAATGCCAACCCTAAACCGTTGGTGTGGAAAGCCTCCGCAAAAGCCATTCTTGACAAGCTGGCTCGTTGTAAAGTCGTTTATGAAACACTAGACTAGCCTGTAGATGGCGTCATTCAACAAGATGGACGATTGTGCAGTAATAAGCGGGCACAGTCTTCGGGCGCTACGGCCCCCTTAAAAATAGTACGCCGCTGGCGGCAACAATCATCATCGCCGACAGGTTTGGCGAGATTTATCACGAAACCATGCCGGAAGGGCATGAGCTACCCTCCATTGACGAAATCCAAAGCTGGCTCAGGTTTATCGAGATACAGTGCCCGGAATGAGGCGCTCCCGAATGTCCCAGGTAGGGCTTCATCTAAAACAGAACCACTCTTGCCGACTGTTTTGGCGGCGCTCACCACGGCAGCGGTTTTCTTCTCTCCCGCTCCGGGGAAACGTATATGGCCTCCTCGGGGCAGTCAATTTCGCAGAGGAAGCAGGTCATACAGTCTCGCAGGTATTTGATAAAGGCCTTGCTGCCGCATGCCATACAACGGTCCGCTTCCTTTAAAGCCATCTCCGGGCTGAACCCCGCTTCCACCTCCGCCTGATTCCTCCGCTCTGCTATCCCCAAGTGCGCGGCGGTATTCCGGGCTTTCTTGTCCACGCCCTTGAGAGGTGGTTTGTTTACCCTCCTGGCTTCTTCAAACCCCGGCTGTTCACCCCTCAGGTAGCAATTGATGCCGGCAGCCGCCTTTTTACCGGAAGCGATAGCCTGAATCACATAGCCCGGCCCTGTTACCGCGTCCCCGCCGGCGAATACCCCGCGGCGGCTGGTGGCTAGGGTGGTGGGGTCGGTAGTGATAGCCCCCCGCTTAAGCTTTAACCCCCATTTCGAGGGTACCTCCGCCTCCTCCCCAGCGGCGATAATCACCCGGTCGGCGGTGATGTCGAACTCGCTGTCTGGGACGGGTTCGGGCTGGCGTCGCCCGTCCGCCCCCTTCTTCCCCAGCTTCATACGGGTACAGGTTACGCACAAGCCACCGTTCTCCCGGGTTATCTGCACCGGCGCGGCTAGGAACTTAGTCCTGACGCCTTCCGCCAGCGCTTCCTTGACCTCCTCCTTGATGGCGGGCATCTCGGCACGCGAGCGGCGGTAAATTATAGTTACCTGACTGGCGCCGGTCCGCAGGGCCAGGCGGGCGGCGTCTACTGCCACATTCCCGCCCCCGATAACGGCGACCTTGCCTTCAAGGCGGCTTCCCTTACCCAAGTTGAAGTCCCGCAAAAAATCCAGACCGTAGGCTACGCCCGTAGCGTCTTCGCCGGGGATAGCCAGGTTCCGACTTTTCGCGGCACCGATAGCCAGCAGCACGGCCTTATACCCGGTCGCGAAAAGCGATTCTAGGTCGCAAACCGGGGTGGAGGTCAGCGTCTTTACCCCAAGTTCTATCACGCTGTCAATCTCCCGCTCCAGGACGTCGCGGGGGAGGCGGTATTCCGGGATGCCTGCCCGGAGCATACCGCCCAGCACGGGCAGGGCTTCGAAAACGGTTACCGGGTAGCCCTTCCGGGCGAGCTCGCTGGCGGCGGCCAGCCCGCAGGGGCCGGAGCCGACGACGGCTATCTTCTCGTTATGCAGCTTGGGCACCGGCCCCGGTGCTGACTCTAGGGCATAGTCGGTTACAAATCTCTCCAGCGACCGTATGTTCACCGCCTCATCCACCTTGCGGCGGGCACAATCTTCCTCGCAGGGGTGGAAGCAGACCCGGCCGGTGACCCCCGGCAATACAAGCGTATTTCGCACCAGCGCGGCCGCCTCCTCGAAGCGGCGCTGAACAACTAGGTAGATATAGTCGCGCATGCTCATCCCGGCGGGGCAGGCAGCCTGGCAGGGAGGCATCTCGTCTTTATTTATAGAGCGGTCCAGCCTGATAACATCCATCGGGCACTCTTCCACACAGGTGGCACAGCCGGTACAGCGCTCATAGTTGACTTTTCTTATCCCCATGGTATTCCCTTTCTCCTGGCGACTTCGAATATCGGGTGCAGGCGTTTGGTCCTTTCCGGCTTGAGCGGGAGGCTATCATAGGGGAGTTCCTCCGTCCAGATTTGCATCTCGCCTTTTTCCAGCTTCAACCGCGTATTGCGCAGCCAGTTTATGTTGTCCGTATAGGGATAGTCCTCGCGGAAGCAGGCGCGGCGGCTTTCTTTACGGGTCAGGTATGAGTTCAGGTACATCTCGGTGGTCAACAAAATGTTGGCCGCCTCGTGCGCCATCCTGAGGTAGTGCAGGTCTGAGGCATACAAGATAGACACCTCTTCCCTCTGGATGCGGCGCACCTCTTTCAGCGCCTTTTCCAGCCGCTCGCCGCGGGCAATAAGCACGACCTCGTACGGAACGATTGTCTCCAGGTTTTCGGTGATAATGTGGTCAGGCTCGATGCCGTCCTGCCTTTCCATCGGGGCGAAGGTAAATCCCTCGAGCTCTTCCAACTGGCCGCGGTCGATTTCAACATCCCCGGATTCCTTGGCGAAGCGGGCGGCAAAAATACCCGCCCGCGCCCCCGTTACCGCCGCCCCGGCCAGCGCCGCCGGCTCCTGCTCCGGCCGGCACCGGGAATCACCCACGGCATACAGGCCGGGCAGTGAGGTGGCGCACTCGATATCGGTGACAATCCCCCCGCCCATCGAGTAGGTGCCGCGGAAGCAGGGGGCATATTCGATAGGACTTACAATTTTATCGCCGACCATTATGCCCATTCTTTCCAGCGCCTTGGTGGGGCTGCGGAGGGCGGTCCTGATGCGGTTTACGGACGCGGGTGGGAAGTGGGTCATATCCAGATAGACCGGCGTCCTGCCCGCCCGCATCTCCATAGCGGACGCCTGTGAGACTGACGTAAGGTCAGCGAACTCAACCAGGTTGGGGAAGTAGTCCTGCATAAACCTTTCCCCTCTGGCGTTGATGAAATGCCCGCCCAGGGCCACGAAAAGGTTCATGCCGGCGGTATCAAAGGCGGCTGCGGACATCTGGTGAAAGTGTCCCAGCTCAAAGGAACCCATCTTGGCCCCGGCACGGTAGGGTAGAGTGTAGCCATCTCCGGTGGACATGCTGCACCCGGCGAACCTGGGCTTAAAGCTGCACCCCCCCGCCGCCATAACTACCGCTCTGGCCTTAAAGACGCAGAAATCACCGGTGCGGGTATCGAAGCCCACCGCACCTACCACTCGCCCGCTGGTCTGCCCGTTTTCGGTCAGCAGGCCGGTGAGCATAATATGGCCGGCCACTTCCACGCTGGTGCTGCGGACTTTGTTGGCCATTGCGTCCATAAAGGGTTTCATAAAAGTACCCTTCAGCACCACGCCCCGGGCCGCCCGCCGTTCAATCTGGCCGTCCGGCTTCCTGGCCCACTGCACGCCGTAGCTTTCCATATCCCGCACCCGGTCGTAGTTCTCTTCCATAGCTATCTTCAACCAGGCCGGGTCGTAGATACCTGCCCCCGACCACTCGCCCAAGGCATAGTTGCGGAACTCCGCTTCAAAATCATCCCCCGGCATAATCACGGACATCACCCCGGCGGCAAAGGTGGATACCGAGTCTTTACCCAGCTTACCTTTACTCACCAGGACTACCTTGCCAGCCCCGGCCTCCTCCGCCTTGATGGCGGCAAAGGTACCGCCCAGCCCCCCGCCGATTACCAGTACGTCGCAGTTAACCTGCCTAGTCCACCGGTTGAACATTTACAGCTCCTTATATACACCTTGCAGCCAGATTGTCATTGTTCTTGATTGCTATTTGGACTAATTTGTATGTTTATATTTTCTTCTTAAAAGGCTTGCGTTATATATTAACGCAAAAAGAAAGTCAAACTTCATAGACATGTCAAGTTAGAGCTAGATCTACTTTTAGGGTCTCTCAATGAGTATATCCGGTAGCGCCGGTCTACCAGCCCGGATCTGTCCTAATGTCTTACCAAGTGCCTCAGATACCATCTAAGATTCCTCAATTCTTAAGGCAAAGGCACCACAGGCCTCGGGCAAATTCGAACATAATCAGGACAGGGTATAATATCTACTCCCGGCCAATAGCCAGTCCTTTCCGAAAAGCTATGACTGCCGTAGAATTTACGTATAGCTCTCTTAGGGGCGAGGTACAATCGGTTATTGAAGTTAATGGTCAGGAAAGGGGCCTAGCCCTACAAGTGTATCTATCTATTCCAAGTCAAGTTTGAAAACACTTGCGGCTGTTCGCCACTCTATTTGTTCACGTTCACTAGGGGTTAAGTTGGCTTTATCCAAGACGCTCTTACGTAGCGTATAGTAATCTGTAGGTTCCGTAACCCAGCGCCAGGTTGGAGCCCAGTCAGTGCCAAACATTATCCGGTTTGCACCGATTTGGTCAATTGCCTTGCGTATATGCTCCCCGGTAGTGCCAACCGTATCAAGGTAGACATTGGTGTTACGTCGGGCTACGGATAGTGCGTTCTCAAATATATGCGGAATACCGCGCCCCATCTTGGTTAAGATTATAGGAACATCTGGGTATGCATAGGCAAGTTCATCTGTCCATACCGGGTCGCCGTACATAAGATTGTGAGGAAAAGTGGTATATGCTGTCATAATTTGTACCGGGATCTTGTACTTAGCAACTACATCCATAAAAGGGCTTAAGTCTTCAGCAATATTTTCTGGATGAACCGCCATGGTAAATCTGCGTGGAAAAAACTCGGCTATGCCGATTAGACCAAGCTCTTCCACTCCCTGTCTTATCTCCTCAGCGGCTTTTTTTCGATTTTTAGCCAGTTCTTCCTCTGAAGGCCGTTTGCCTGGGCGCCGGCCGGCTATATCCGCTGGCGGTATATCGAATCCTCCGATATGTATTAAGCCAAAAAGTCTATCGGGATATTTCTTGACAGTTTTGGTAACAAGCTCATTAGAACCTCCGCCAACGGTTTGTTGGATGATGGCATGAGTTATCCCGTGCTGATTCATTATTGCTATAAGGTCATCTGATATATCGATTATCTCGTCTGAGAAGCGAGCGCGTAGTAACTCAGGATATCGAGAATGGATGTTGATAGCATCCTCCACTCTTCTGATTTTGTCAGATAGTTTTCCGTAAGCTGCAGTGGCGCCAACGGCATGGATATGAGTATCGATTAAATACTTGCCCATATTTCCTCCTTAGATACCCCTTTTCTAAGTACTATGAATACAGAATCTTGTCTATTTATTTAAGGTAAGACATCTTTTCCAATTGTGCCCCGTTTAATTGGTGTAGTGATTTCATCGACGCCGTTTGAGTGCCAAAGCATAAGAATCGAAGGTCCCTACTTATTAGACCCAAAACGATGCTGAAGGTGCCAGAGATAACCCCATATAAACCACTACTGTCCCTGCTAAAACAAGAGACCAGGCAGCCATAGCGAAATTTGCGGAAAGATTATTAAGAGTATCACGCCAACCATGAGTGGCACTAGAAACGGTAAAGCACCTTGTGACACCGCCAGAATTGAATACTTCCGCACCTCACTATGAACCACGAATAGGTTCAACCCAAACGGCGGAGTCACCATCCCGATCTCAGCCAGGATGACAAAGGTTACTCCCCACCATACGGGACTAAAATTCAGCACTTCGATTATCGGCATAACAAATGGGAATGTTATCATCATCATCGTCATTGAGCTAATAAAGCATCCCAGTATGAGGTACATGAAAACCAAGCTAAATAAAATGCCCGCTTTGCCAAATGGCGCCTTCATTATTAAAGTAGCTACAGCATCGGTCGCACCCAACGCTTGAAATACGTAACCCAGTACGCTAGCCGTAACAAGGATAAGTGTTATCATTGCAGTGGTTTTGGTGGCACCGAGGGCGCTAACCTTGAGTGCCTTGAAGCTCATGCGCCTGTAGAGTAGAGCAAAGATAATTGCCATAAAAGCACCCAGAGCGGCAGCTTCAGTAGGAGTCATAATACCGGCAAAAATGACTCCCAGGATGAGTACAATTAAAATAAGCCATGGAAGTAAATCCCTTAATGCTACTAGCTTTTCACCCCAGGTAGACTTCACTACGGGCGGCGCTAAGTTTGGGCTGATTTTGATTAGGATAACTATTGTTACCATAAGAAGTAAAGTGATTAGAATACCCGGAATTAAGGCAGCGGCAAATAGATGTACTACCGATACCCGCCACCAGCCACCGTATACAATTAACAAAATGCTTGGCGGTATAAGGCTGCTTAATGTTCCCCCGACTGCTATCGTACCTAAAGCTAGCTTCGGGTCATATCCTCTCTCTTCTAGAGGTGCGAAGCAGATAGTAGTAAAGGCTGCGGCTGCGGCTATGCTGGAACCGCACATGGCGCCGAAGAGGGCATTGGCACCGATTACCGTATGAAAAAGACTACCAGGCAGCCCAGACAGCAGCTTCTCCGCACCAATAAAGATGGAGCGAGCAACACCGGTATTGGCAAAAAGAGCACCCATAAAAACAAAGAGGGGAACTGCAGTCAGGGCAAAGGAATTCATCTGGTCCCACGAGCTCCAGGCCAGTTGCTGCAGTGGTTTATGAATGAAGAAGACAAGGCCAACAAGGCTGGCAAGTCCCATGGCAACGTACATTTCGGCGCCGATAACCAATAGAACCAGGAATCCCACCATCAGAATGGCCGCCATTAGCTCTGGACTCATACCTATCCGCCTCCCTTGGTTACGGCTTCTTCCGGAGTTAGCTCAATGCGTCTGCCCGCCTTGATTTCAGCAAAGGCTTTGACAATATCTGCCGCTATCATGATGCACAGTAGACAGTAGCCAATCACAATGCTTAGCTGAATCCATGCCAGGAGCACGCGGAGAGATGAACTGGAGCGGATACCCGTTTCAAAGCCACGGGTTACAAGAGTATAACTCGCCACACTCAGGGCAATGGTGAAGATTAGGGCCAGAAAAAGCGTGATACTTCTTAAAATATTAGCTGGTTTGCGTGGTAGCCGCTCGACAAGCGTGGATACACGAATGTGTACTCCTTCTCGCCAAGCATAGGCTACGCCTATATATGCGAGCATCACCAGCATATAGGCGGAAATTTCGTCAGCAAGAGCCGGCGGGCGGTTGACAACATATCTCATGAAGACTTCGTAAAGCATCAGGCACATCATGGCAATAATGAGCCCCGCTGAGATATAACCTGTTACATTGCTGAGACCGTTTAGAATGCCCGCCGCTCTTTTCATGCTAGCCTTCTTTTACCGATGACCGCTTGCATACTTGGCGGCAATAGATATTAATTCTGTACCATCAGCTCCGGAGAGTTTCTCCCAATCACGGATGACTGAGGTTGTCGATCCGATTGCCTTTTTTATTTCGGCTTCGCTGGGGTACACGAATTCACATACATTACGAAGTGCATTTAGAGTCTCCCCACGTCCCACTTCAGATGCATAGGTAGCCTGCTTAGCTATCTCGCGGCTAACCTTTAGGAGTGCGTCTTTCAAGTCGGGAGGTAGCTCGTCAAAAGCCTTGGCGTTGACCAGAACCGGTGATTCGAAAATTGATGTGACATTCCAGAAATTAATATACTTGATTATAGACGGTAGCCATCGTTTGGTACCTACTCCCGGCGCAGTCTGCAACGCATCCACGGTTCCGCGTATCAAGGCCTGTTCTACTTCAACGTCCGAAATGGTCACGACTGATGCACCAAGGGCTTTAAGTCCTTTTTCCATAAAGATACCGGCAGCCCTTATCTTCAGCCCCTTAAGGCCGTCAGCGGTCTCTATTTTTTTGTTGGCGAAGAGGGCGTCATCAGCACCAAAAGTATTAGGTAGCAATTTGACCAAGCCGGCTTTTCGGTAGGTCCTGTCCCAAATTGCTTGCACTTTTGGATCTAGCTCAAACCTTTCATATTCATAGACATCTTTCCAGTAGAAAGGCATACCACCGATATCCCAAAGCGGATAAGTACCCGCATGAAAGGCGGTATTCAAGGTGCCCCACTGGACTCGTCCATCCTGGATGGCAAAGACTACCTGTGCCATGGGGAACATCGGTTCCTTTATTTCGTATTTAAATCGCCCCTCGGTGGCCGCGTCCAGCATTTGCCAAAAGCGCCCGCCCTTCTCAAACATTAGTGAATTGACCGTATTATGGCGAAAATGACTTAGATGAAATGTCCAAGGCGTTTTCATTTCGTCTTTAACAGGGGTGGTAGGAGCAGGCGCAGGTTTGGGCGCTGGAGCCGGGGCTGGTGCTGGAGTTGGCGCAGGTACGGGTGATGGGGCTGGCGCCTTCTGGGTACAAGCAATCGCAGGTGTCACAGCCAGCAGCAGGAACAAGCAGAGAATAGCTATTTTGTAGAGCAGTCCAAACTTACCCATTTTTCCCCTCCTCACTGTAGTTTCGAATTTTGACTAAGTATATTGACCTTTTCTTGCATTGTCAAGCATGGCAGGCCGTTCACCATCGTTAAGCAAGCATGGTAGTCTAAATCAACTTTTTATCTATGGAGGTTTCTCGATTAGCAACCTTATGAAAACAACTAGTCTAGTGTTTCATAAACGGCTTTACAACGAGCGAGCTTGTCAAGAATGGCTTTTGCGGAGGCTTTCCACACCAACGGTTTAGGGTTGGCATTGGACGTTGTCAGGTACTCCTCAATGGCATGGATCAACTCCGGCACACTTCCGAAGCTTCCACGCCGCACACGCTTTTCCGTC
>JAUYDJ010000091.1 GCA_030690025.1 Chloroflexota bacterium
GACTTGCCTTTGATATTGGCACTACCACTGTTTGCGGGCAGTTGCTTGATTTGAACCGGGGCCGGATTCTGGCCGACAACATCGAGTATAACAACCAGGTTAGCTACGGCGCCGACGTGATAAGTCGCATCAACTACTGCCAGCGACCCGGCGGACTAAAAAAGCTGCAGCAGGCGGTGGTGACCAATATCAATAGTATCATTGTGCAAATGGTGGCCGAAAGCGGCATCGACATCAAGGATATCGGGCACATGATTGTGGCCGGTAACACCACCATGACGCAGATACTGTTCGGGCTGGAGCCCAAATATATCCGGCTGGCTCCCTACGTGCCCACCGCCACCTTTATGCCGCCGGTAGAGGCCAGGTCGCTGGGCATCAAAGTGCGTCAGCAGGTCTTCCTGTTTGCCTTCCCCTCGGTGGCCAGCTACGTGGGCGGCGACATTGTCTCCGGGATTGTGGGTTCCGGGGTGCACCAGAGAAAGACCCTGACACTATTCATTGACATCGGCACCAACGGTGAGATAATGCTCGGCAACTCCGACTGGATGGTGACTACCTCGGCTTCAGCCGGGCCGGCCTTTGAAGGCGGTGGTATCAGGCACGGGATGGTCGCCATCAGCGGCGCTATTGAGGGCTTCAGTATCAATCCAACAACTTTTGAGCCGGAGATTGCCACGGTGGCAAAGGCCAAGCCGAAAGGAATCTGCGGCTCGGGGCTGATAAATACCGTGGCCGGACTGCTCGAAGCCGGCGTAATCGGACAGGACGGCAAGTTTAATCCCGACCTGCCTACCCGTAGAATAAGGACCGGGCCTGACGGCCACGAGTATGTGCTGGCCTGGGCGCCGGAGACCCAAATTGGCAAGAATATTGTCATCACCGAGGTGGATATTGATAACCTGATACGGGCCAAGGGAGCCATTTACGCCGCCGCCCGAACGCTCAGTAAGAGCGTGGGACTGAGCGACGCCGGTTTTGAGCAGGTGATTATCGCCGGGGCTTTCGGCAGCCACCTCAATGTGGAGAAGGCCATTACCATCGGGCTGCTGCCTGACCTGCCCCTGGACAGGTTCGTTTTCATCGGTAACGGCTCGCTGCTGGGGGCAAGGATGACCTCTTTCTCCACCGACCTGATGGACGATGCCCGGCGGGTGGCTAACATGATGACCAATGTTGAGCTGGCGGAAAATGTGGATTTCATGAATAACTATGTGGCGGCCCTGTTCCTGCCGCATACCAACGCGGACGAGTTTCCTACAGTTAAGGAGAAGCTGGCCAGACTAAGGGGGAGGGTGGTTGCTTGAGCTTTAACATTGCGGTAGCCGGTAAGGGCGGCACGGGCAAGACGTCAATCACCAGCCTGGTCATCCGCTATCTCCTCAAGAACGGCATGGTGCCCATTTTGGCGGTTGATGCCGACCCCAATGCTAACCTTGGGGATAGCCTGGGGCTTCCGGTGACCCAGACAGTGGGCAGCATCATCGCCGGTTTCAACGAAGAAAAGATTAACATCCCGGCGGGCATGACCAAGGAGGCCTACCTGGAAATTAAACTCAACGGGGCCATAACCGAAAGCCAGGGCCTGGACCTGCTGACCATGGGCCGGGGCGAGGGGGCGGCGTGCTACTGCTACCCCAATGTCTTGCTGCGCAAGTTTATCGATAGCTTCAGCGGCTCCTATGCCTATATGGTGATGGACAACGAAGCGGGCATGGAGCACCTGAGCCGGCGGACGACGCAGAACATCGATGAGCTGCTGCTGGTATCCGACCATTCGATAAAGGGCGTGCGCACCATCGCGCGCGTGAAAGAGCTGGTCAAGGAGCTCAAGCTAGTGGTGAAAAGGGAGTCTGTAATCATTAACCTGGTTCCCGAGGCGATTGACACTCTCATCTGGGACGAAATGGACAGGCTGGGCATTAAGCCGGCGGCTATCGTCCCGGAGGATGAAGAAGTATACGAGTATGACCTTAAAGTGAAGCCGCTTCTCGACCTACCCAATACATCCCGGGCAGTAATGGCAGTCGATGAGCTGATGGCACGACTGCTTGAAGTAAAAATAAGGGGGTGAAAATGACAGCGCAGATTATCAGTGGCACTGAAGTGGCGAAAGAGATTCGCGAGGAGCTGAAACAGGAAATCGCCGAGCTTAAAGCGAAGCACAATCTGGTACCCGGGCTGGCTACCGTGCTGGTGGGTGAAGACCCCGCCTCCCAGGTCTACGTTGGGCAGAAGGAAAAAACGTGCATCGCCCTGGGGATATATTCGGAAAGGCACGACCTGCCAGTCAAGACCACGCAGCAGGAGCTGATGGCGTTGGTCGACAAGCTGAACAAAGACGCCAGGATTCACGGTATCCTGGTGCAGCTGCCGTTGCCCAAGCATATCAATGAGACCGAGGTCCTGTATAACATTAACCCCAAAAAAGATGTAGATGGATTTCACCCGGTAAATCTTGGTAAACTAATGATAGGGGAACCTGATTACATCCCCTGCACCCCTCACGGTATCCAGGAGTTGCTCGTCAGGTCGGGCACCAAGATTGATGGGGCGGAGGTGGTGGTGGTAGGCAGAAGTAACATCGTGGGCAAGCCCATCGCTAATATCCTCCTTCAGAAGAAACCCGGCGCCAACGCCACGGTGACGATTTGTCATACCGGCACCCGGGACCTTGCCTTCCATACCCGGCGGGCGGATATATTGATTGTGGCCGCGGGCAAGCCCAAGGCCATCACCGCCGATATGGTCAAGGAAGGGGTAGTGGTCATTGACGTAGGCGTCAACCGGATTGGCAAGAGTGAGTCCGGCAAGGATATCCTGGTGGGAGATGTTGATTTTGAGGGCGTTAAAGAGAAGGCCAAGGCCATTACGCCGGTGCCCGGTGGCGTGGGCCCCATGACCATAACCATGCTCATGCTGAATACGCTCAGGGCCGCCAAACTAGCGGCTGGCTTGATTTAGGAAGGAGGCGGGATGCAGTACAAGACTGAGAAAAAGGCGGCGCCCGGCCGGGGCGAGGTAGAGGTGCTCTCGGCGACCTACGAAGAAGGTAAGCCGGAGGGTGAGGATGCCGGCAGATGGCGGCAGAAGCTGCAGAGTCGGGAAGACAAGCTCAAGTACCTGCAGACTGCGGAACGCTACTGGTACGGGAAAGAATGGTTTGGCAGTGAGAAGAGGAAGACGCCAGCCTAAGTAAAGGAGGCAAAATGGCATTTGATATTCCTAAGACAGCTTACAGTGGCAAGATTAAAGAGGTGAAACTGGGCAGCGGTGGTAAGGCAGTCACGGTTGGCGGCGAGACCGCTTACCCCTTCTATCTTTTCGAAGGCCAGATGCCAAATCTGCCAAAGATTGCCATGGAGGTCTATGACTCACCCCCGGAAGAGTGGCCGGCGGCTGCTCTGGAGCCTTTTGCCGGTGTGACCAACGACCCGGTGGCCTGGGCCAAGAAGTGCATTACCGACTATGGGGCGGAGATGATATGCCTGCAATTAAAGAGCACCGACCCCAACGGGCTTAACCGCGGGGCGGATGAAGCCGCGGCGGTGGTCAAGAAAGTGGCTGACGCCATTGACGTGCCGCTGATTGTCTGGGGCACCGCCAATCATGATAAGGATACCGAGGTCTTGAGGAAAGTGTCTGAGGTCTGCCAGGGGAAGAACCTGATTATCGGCCCGGTGGAGGAAGGCGACCACAAGAAGATTGGCGCTTCGGCGATAGGCTACCGCCACACCGTGGTTGCCTCCACGCCCATTGATATTAACCTGGCGAAACAGCTTAACATACTGCTGGGGAACTTGGGCGTCCCGGACGACCTGATTATCATGGACCCCACCGTCAGCGGCATTGGCTACGGCATCGAGTATTGCTACTCGGTGATGGAGCGCATGAGAATGGCCGGCTTGACCCAGGGCGATGACAAGCTGCAGTTCCCCATTATCTGCAACATCGCCAAAGAGGTATGGAAGACCAAAGAGGTGAAAATCCCGGAGGTGGAAGACCCGAAAATGGGTGATGCTAAGAAGCGCGGCATCCTCATGGAGGCCATATCAGCCACGGCGCTGCTGCTGGCCGGAGGGGACGTCCTGATTATGCGACACCCTGAAGCCATAAAGCTGGTACGGGGAGTAATTGCCGAGCTAGTGAAATAGCTCTGGAAGGAGAGGGAGAAGGATGGCAGAGGTAGTGAAGAAAAGTATTGACCAGGCTACCATTGAGATGATAGCCAAAGCAAAAACCGATGAATGTAACATTGTTTTTGACCGGGCGGAGACAACCAAGGCGTGCCCCATCGGTGCGGAGGGGAGCTGCTGCTCCATGTGCGCCATGGGGCCGTGCCGGGTGCCATTACCCCGGGGGAAAGAGGAAACACCCGAAGACAAAAAGAAACGGCGCGGCGTCTGCGGCGCCACCGCGGAGACTATTGCCGCGCGTAACTTCGTGCGCAAGATAGCCGCCGGCACGGCGGCCCACAGCGACCATGGCCGTCGCGTGGTTTCGGCGTTCCTGGACCTGGCCAAGGGGAAGACCCCAGGCTACCAGATTAAGGATGAGCAGAAACTGCTGCAACTGGCCCTTGACATGGGCATCAAGATTGGCGACCGCAGCAACGAGGAAATCGCCATTGAGCTTGGCGAGACGCTGATTCGCGAGTTTGGCAAGCAGGAGGGCGAGCTGGCCTTTTTGAAGAGAGCGCCCTTAAAGCGTCAGGAGCTGTGGCGGAAACTGGGCGTGGCCCCGCGTGGCATCGACCGCGAAGTGGTCGAGGCCATGCACCGCACCCATATGGGTGTTGACCAGGACTACCAGAGCCTGCTGCTGCAAGGCAGCCGGACTGCCCTGGCCGACGGCTGGGGTGGCAGCATGATTGCCACTGACCTGCAGGATATCATGTTTGGTACCCCGTCGCCGGTGGCCAGCCAGATAAACCTGGGCGTGCTCAAAGAGGACGAGGTAAACGTTATCATTCACGGCCATGAGCCTCAGCTGGCCGAGATGCTGGCGGTGATGTCCCGTGACCCCGAGATTGTGGCCTATGCCAAGTCGAAGGGGGCCAAGGGTGTCAACCTGGCCGGTATGTGCTGTACCGCCAACGAAGTCCTGATGCGCCACGGCATACCAATTGCGGGGAACTTTCTGCAGCAGGAGCTGTCCATAGTCACCGGCGCTCTGGAAGCCATGGTGGTTGACGTGCAGTGCATCATGCAGAGCCTGGTTTCGGTAGCCCAGTGCTACCATACCAAGATTATCACCACCGACCCCAGGGCCAAGATGGAAGGCGCTATGCACATTGAGTTCGATGACCACCATGCGGCTGAGGGAGCCAAGGCAATACTCAGGGTGGCGATTGATAACTTCCCCAACCGGAAGAAGAATGTCTATATCCCGCCGCAGAAGACCGACCTGATTGCCGGCTTCAGCCATGAGACCATCAACTACCTGCTGGGCGGCCTGTTCCGGGCTTCCTACCGCCCGCTGAACGATAACATCATCAACGGCCGCATCCGGGGCGTGGCCGGCGTAGTGGGCTGCAGCAATGCCCGTGTTACCCATGATGAGGTCCAGCTGACCATGGTCAAGGAGCTTATCAAGAATGACGTGCTGGTGCTGCAGACCGGCTGTGCCGCCATGGCCAGCGCCAAGGCGGGACTGATGGTGCCGGAAGCGGCGTCACAGTATGCCGGTGAGGGTCTGGCGTCAGTCTGCGAGGCTGTCGGTATTCCGCCGGTGCTGCACATGGGGGCCTGCATAGACAACTCCCGCATCTTGATTGCGGCTACGGCCATGGTCAAAGACGGCGGTCTGGGCGATGACATCAGCGACCTGCCGGTAGCCGGCGCGGCGCCGGAGTGGATGAGCGAGAAAGCAATCGCCATTGGCCAGTACTTTGTCGCCTCCGGGGTGTTCACCGTGTTCGGCGTTACCTGGCCTACGATGGGCAGCAAAGAGGTGACCAACTACATGTTCAAGGACTTTGAGAAGATATACGGCGGCATGTGGGCGTTTGAACCCGACCCGATTAAAGCCGCCCAACTCATGATTGCCCATATCGATAAGAAGCGTAAAGCTCTCGGTATTGACAAGTCCAGAGAGAGAGTCCTCTACGATATGACCATGAGACGTCAACTCGAAGGGGCCTAAGTAACTGATACAGATAGGGGGTTTTTGAGATATGTCGAAGATAATCGCATCAGCCGCAATCAGAGGGGCGTACAAGCTCGTCGGCCAGGCGGAGAAGAAGTGGCAGGAGGCGATGGACAAGTGGGGCGCCAAAGAACCGGTAGGCTTCCCCAATACTGCCTACTATCTGCCGGTAATATATGGCATGTTGGGCCTCAAGGTGGAGAAGCTGGGTGATATGGAGGCGGTGCTGAAGAGGACTAAGAGTCTGCTGCCGCCGCCGGTGAAAGAGTTGCATCCCCTGCCTTACCTGGCCCCGGCTCTCGATGCCGGCATGGCCACCTTCTTCGCCGAGGAAATCATCGAAGCCATCCGCTACCTGGAACAGCCGGACTTCTATACCAAGCAGGAAGATATCACCGACAATAATATCTGGCTGGGTGCCGCCGACGACATCATCCTGAGAAAAAGGGGCGTTGAGTTTGTCGATGGCACGGCGACCGGCTTTGCCGCTATTCTCGGCGCGGCGCCGACCAAGGAGATAGCCGCCAGTATTGCCCAGGAGCTCCAGCGGAAGAACATCTACGTGTTCATGGCGGGGGAGAACGAGGGCAAACGGTTCTCCGAGCAGCTGGTGGAGGCCGGGGTGCAGATTGGCTGGCCCACCCGCTTGGTCTCATTTGGGCCGGATGTCACCGCGGCGGTCTTTGCCATGGGTTTTGCCACCCGCGTGGCCATGTCCTTTGGCGGCGTTCAGCCCGGCGACTACCGTAAAATTCTTATTTACAATAAGGACCGCACCTTTGCCTTCGCCATGCCCCTCGGTTTTGTCACCGATGAGTGGTATGCTAATGCCGCCGGGGCCATAAACTGGGGCTTCCCCACCATCGCCGATACCCCCATACCCCAGGTCTTACCCTCCGGTATCTGCACCTACGAGCATGTCGTCTCCAACATCCCGCACGATAAGATAGTGGCCAGGGCCATCGAGGTGAGGGGACTCAAGGTAACGGTGGCTGAAATACCGATTCCCGTCGCTTATGGCCCCGCCTTCGAAGGGGAGCGCGTCAGGGGCGACGATATCTACCTGGAGTGCGGCGGCGGCCGGACGCACATGGTGGAGTGGGTGACCAGTAAGCGGATGGAAGAGGTGGAGGACGGCAAGATTGAAGTAATTGGCCCGGAGATAACTGATGTGCCGATTAAATCCAAGCTGCCCATGGCCATCACCGTCCAGGTTGCCGGACGGCAAATGCAGGAAGACTACGAGCCTATCCTGGAGCGGCAGATCCACCACCTCATCAACTATGCCCAGGGGGTAATGCATATCGGGCAACGGGATATCGCCTGGATACGAATCTCCAAACAGGCCGTGGAAAAGGGGTTCCGCATCAAACATATCGGTACCATACTGCACGCCAAGCTGCACCAGGACTTCGGGCGCATATTCGATAAGCTGCAGGTAACCATCTATACCGAGCCTGAAAAAGTCGATGAGATGGTGGCTAAGGCGAGGGAAGTCTACAAGGTCAGGGATACCCGTATTGAGGGCATGACCGACGAGTCCACTGAGATGTACTACTCCTGCACGCTGTGCCAGTCCTTTGCCCCGGGGCACGTCTGTGTTATCAGCCCGGAGCGGACCGGACTCTGCGGTTCCTATAACTGGATGGACTGCAAGGCGTCCAACGAGATTAACCCCACCGGCCCCAACCAGCCGGTGCCTAAGGGAGAGGTCATTGACGCCAAGCTCGGGCAGTGGAAGGGGGTCAACGATTTCGTCTTCAAGGCGTCCCGTGGCAAGGTAGATCATTACAACTTCTACAGCGTCGTCACCGACCCGATGACCACCTGCGGCTGCTGCGAATGCATTGCCGCCGTTCTGCCGCTGTCCAACGGCATAATGACGGTCAACCGGGAGTTTGCCAGTGAAACCCCCTGTGGCATGAAGTTCACCACCCTGGCCGGCACTATCGGCGGCGGCCTTAGCAGCCCGGGCTTTGTCGGCCACGGTAAATACAACATCACCCAGCGCAAGTTCCTCGTCGGCGATGGCGGGCTATTAAGAATGGTCTGGATGCCCAAGATGCTGAAGGAGGAAATCGGGGCGCGTCTGAAGGTCAGGGCGCGGGAGCTGGGGGTGCCCAATCTGCTGGACATGATTGCTGATGAGACGGTGGGTTCCACCGAAGAAGCGATTTTACCCTTCCTGCAGGAAAAGGGACACCCGGCGCTGACTATGCCACCCATACTGGGTTAGGAAAGGAGTTATAAGCCATGCCACTTACCGGAATAGAGATATTCAAGCTGCTGCCCAAGACAAACTGCAAGCAATGCGGCGAACCCACCTGCCTGGCTTTTGCCATGAAGCTTGCGGCCGGCAAAGTCGAGCTGGCTCTTTGCCCCACTCTCTCCGAGGAGGCCAAGTCCAAGCTGGCGGAGGCATCTGCGCCGCCCATCCGGCCGGTCAGCATCGGCGCCGGCGGCCGGACAGTGAAGGTGGGCGGCGAAACGGTAATGTTCCGCCATGAGAAGCGGTTCGAGAACCCGCCGGGCCTGGCCATGCTCATCAAGGATACCCTCGATGACGCCGAGATTGATAAGCGTCTGGAGAGGTTCAATACCTTCCAGTATATACGCGTGGGCCTTACCCTGCGGCCGGAGCTGATTGCTATCAGGAACGACTCCGGTGTGGCGGACAAGTTTGTGGCGGTAATCAATAAAGTAAAGCAGAAGAGCGATGGCGCTCTTATCTTGATGAGCGCCAAGGCGGATGTGCTGGCGGCGGGTGCCAAAGCCTGCGCCGACCGTAAGCCGCTATTATACGCGGCGACCAAGGATAACGCCGATGCGGTGGCAGCCCTGGCCAAAGAGACCGCCTGCCCGGTAGTCTTGAAGGCCGGCAGCGTGGATGAATTGGTGGAGTTGAGCAACAAGCTGACCGCGGCCGGTATCAAGGATATGGTGCTTGATACGGGGTCGCGCACGCTGCGCCGGGCGTTTGAAGACCAGATATGGGTGCGCAGCGCCGCGCTGGCCAAGAAGTTCCGCCCGCTGGGTTTTCCGACCATTGTTTTGCCCTGCGAGATGACCGACGACCCGATGAAAGAGGCGGTGATTGCTTCGGTCTTCGTGGCTAAATACGGCGGTATCGTGGTGCTCTCCGATATGCGCGGCGAAAGCCTGTTCCCGCTCTTGGTGGAAAGGCTGAATATCTATACCGACCCGCAGCGCCCGCTGGCCACCACCGAGGGCATCTACGAGATTGGCGGCCCCAACGAGAACTCGCCGGTACTGATTACCAGCAACTTCTCGCTCACCTATTTCATTGTCTCGGGCGAAATTGAGAACAGCAAGGTGCCCAGCTACCTGCTGGTCAAGGACACCGAGGGCCTTTCGGTGATGACGGCATGGGCGGCGGGCAAGTTCGTCGCGGATGCCATTGCGCCCTTCGTGAAGAAGTGCGGCATTGCGGACAAGGTCAAGCATCACAAGCTGGTTATCCCGGGTTACGCGGCGGCGGAAAGTGGCGGTCTGGAGGAGGAGCTATCTGGCTGGAAGATAATGGTTGGCCCGCGTGAGGCAGCCCACATACCGGCCTACCTGAAAACTTGGACACCGTAAGGAGAAGAAAATGATTCTTATCGGCGAAAACATCAATATCATGTCCCAGACCATTGGCCCGGCGCTCAAGGGCAGAGACCCCAAGCCGATTCATGAGATGGCCAAAGCGGAGACGGCGGCCGGCTGCGATTACCTTGACATAAATATCGGCCCGGCACGGAAGGCAGGGGATGAGCTAATGTCCTGGGCGGTCAAGACGGTACAGGAGGTCACCAACAAGCCACTGTCGCTGGATACCACCAACCCGGTAGCCATGGAGGCCGGGCTGAAGGTGCATAAAGGTAAGGCGCTCATTAATTCCATCTCTCCGGCGCGGGCGGATGTAGAATTGCCCCTGGTAAAGCAATATAACGCGTATATGGTCGGTCTGCTGTGGGGGCTGGAGGGCATGCCCCGGGATGCGGCGGAGCGGGGGGTTACCGTCGCTGAGCTAATGTATAAAGCCAATGAGATGGGCATCCCCAATGAGGAAATCTGGATTGACCCGATTGCCAGCCCGGTATCCGTGGAAATCAATCAGGTAAAGGCCTGCCTGGAGTTTATGAGCATGCTGCCAGAGATTGCTCCCGGCTGCAAGTCAACGGTGGGTCTATCAAATATCTCCAATGGTGCGCCGACCCACCTGCGGCCGTATCTGAACCGCACCTATCTGATTATGCTGATGAGATTCGGGCTTTACTCGGCCATTGTGGATGCCTTTGACACCGAGCTCATCGATATTGCCCGCGGCAAGAAGCCGGAGCTGGTCAGTCTGGTGCAGCGGGTAGTGGATGGGGAGAAGCCGGACCTGGCATCGCTAAGCGCCGAAGAGGTCAAGTACGTAAAGACCGTCCGGGTGCTTACCGGTGAATCGCTCTATTCACACTCCTGGCTTGAGGTATAGTCGGCCCCACCAAGGATTCCAGCAATGTCCAATCAGACT
>JAUYDJ010000110.1 GCA_030690025.1 Chloroflexota bacterium
ACCTGCCGTCGGTGGTGACCGTGCATATGAATCCCCTCTTCGAGGATGAGATAAAGACGGAGCTGGCGGCAGTGGCCGGAGCTTTGGGTTGTCCCATCAGAATGGCCCATGAAGGGATGCAGCTTCGTCTGTAGAGAGCGGAATGTTCCTTACCGAAGCAGAAGTTTTGCGGGATTCCGGGGCATAAGCGATTCTCAAATTTATCGTCGACAACAACGTGGGCAAACTGGCCAAAATGCTCAGGGTTATGGGCTATGATACCGTGTTCTTCAGCGGCAGCGATGACTCCCGCATGGTCGCCACGGCACTGAAGGAGGGGAGGGTGATACTGACGCGGGACACGCAAATTATGAAAAGGCGGGTGATAGCGAGCGGACGGGTGGAAGCGGTCCTTTTTGAGACTGATGACCCGGAGCAACAGATACGGCAGGTGATACACCAGCTTAAACTGGACTGCCAGTTCCGGCCGTTCACCATATGCCTGGAATGTAATCAACCGCTGATAGAGAAGACCAAAGACGAAGTGGAAGGCAGGGTGCCGCCCTACGTGTTCCGGACACAGAGCCAGTACATGGAATGTCCGGCCTGCCACCGGATTTACTGGCGTGGTACTCACTGGGAGGCTATGACCAGAAAGCTGCAGGAAATATGTCAGCAAAAGGAGGAGGCAAATGGGAATATATGAGGCGATTCTAAAAAGACGGTCAATAAGGGAGTTCAAGAATAAAGCGGTACCTTACAGTGTGTTGGAGAAGTGCGTCGCTGCGGCACGGGTGGCTCCGTCGGCGGCCAACCGCCAGGTCCTGGAATACATAGTCGTGGATGGCGAGGCACTGCTGCCGCGGATGTTCGACGCGGTATCCATATGGGGAGGAGTGGTCCGGCCCCAGGAAGGATGGCCGGACGGACGCCGTCCCCGGGCCTATGTTGTGGTGCTGATAAACAAGGTACTGGAGACTGAGCTGAAGGGTGACAGCCGCAATACCGGCTACGATGTCGGCTTTGCCGTGGAGAACATGACGCTGGTGGCGGAAGAGCTCGGGCTGGGCAGCTGCGGCATAACCTCGTTTAACCGCGGTAAAGTGGCGGAGCTGTTCCAAATCCCGGACAAGTATGAGCCGGGTATTATGCTGGCCCTGGGTTACCCGGATGAAAGTCCCGTCCTGGAGACAATGACCGGCGGCTCAACCAAACGCTGGCTGGATGATAAAGGCCAGCGCCACGTCCCGAAGCGGGAGCTTAAAGACATCCTGCATAAAAACAGGTTTCCGTAGCCATCCAGCTTGTGTTTACCGGGCTTATCAGCCTCATGTAAAGCTGCTTGACCGGTGCCTGAGATATTGTTACACTCAGGTCAGCAAAATATATGCCTATGAAAATTGTCACCATTGAGGAGATGCGGCAGCTGGAGCAGGCCTGCGCTGGCATAGGTATACCCACCAGTATGCTCATGGAAAACGCCGGTAAAGCCGTAGCCGAAGAAACGAAGCGCATCCTGGGCGTGCTTAAAGAGCAGCGCATAGTCGTCCTGATTGGCCCGGGCAATAACGGTGGGGATGGACTGGTGGCTGCCCGCTATCTGCATGACTGGGGGGCGAAGGTCAGCGTGGTGCTGTTTGCCGGGCGACCGGAGAACGACCAGAACCTCAAGCTGGTTAAGGAACAAGGCATAACCTGTCTGCAGCTAGCGGAAAACCGCGATGGACTGGATGATGTGCTGGCGACGGCGACGGCGGTGATTGATGCCCTGTTCGGCACAGGCAAGAGCCGGCCGTTGACCGGAATCTATGCAAACGGACTGCAGAAGGTTAGTGAAGCCAAGAAGCAACGACCACAATTGCGTATCATTGCCCTGGATTTACCCTCCGGGTTGAACGCGGATACCGGTGCCGTCGACCCCGCCTGTCTTTACGCGGACGAGACGGTTACCCTGGGTTTTGCCAAGCCGGGCCTGTTTAATCCGCCCGGAGCCGAGAGGGCAGGTCGGATAACGGTGGTCGATATCGGCATACCGTTCCAACTGGCGGCAAAGGTGATGCGGGAGCTGCTTACCGCTGAATGGGCCGGGTCGATTCTGCCCAAACGCTCTATTACGGCTAACAAAGGCAGCTTCGGCAGGGTGCTGGTGGTAGCCGGCTCCATCAACTACATTGGCGCGGCTTACCTGGCGTGCAGCGGCGCTATGCGGACCGGGGCGGGACTGGTCACGCTGGCCACAGCAGCCAGTCTGCAACCTATCCTGGCGGCCAAGCTGACAGAGGCAACCTACCTGCCTTTGCCGGAGTCCAGTCCCGGCGTTATCTCTGAAGAAGCCACCCGGCTTATATTTCAGGAGCATCACCGCTATGACGCCTTGCTGGTGGGCTGCGGACTCGGACAAAATCCATCGGTGGTGAGGTTTGTTAAGTCCATGCTTATTGAGCGGGAGCCGGCGCTGCCGCCGCTGGTGCTTGATGCCGATGCGCTGAATATCATCGCCGGCATACCTGATTGGTGGCGCTGGCTGGCTGACGATGCTATACTTACACCACACCCCGGTGAAATGGCGAGACTGATGGGGGTGTCGATTGAGGAAGTACAATCGGACAGGAGCGGTGCGGCGGTCAAGGCGGCAACAATGTGGCACAAGACCGTGGTGCTGAAAGGGGCTTACACGGTCATTGCCACGCCTGATGGGCGGTTGCGGGTCAGCCCGTTCGCTAACCCGGGGCTGGCGTCGGCGGGCACCGGCGATGTCCTCAGCGGCATTATTGCCGGACTGGTGGGACAGGGAGTCCCGCTGGCGGATGCCGCGGCCGGTGGTGTTTATTTGCACGGCCAGGCCGGCGAAATGGTCAGGTCGGAGCTGGGCGATACCGGTATGCTGGCCAGCGACCTCCTACCGGTGCTGCCGCGCGTAATTAGAGGATTGAAAGATGCTATTAGCGGTTGACCTGGGTAACACGGCAACTACCCTCGGGGTGTTTGAGGGCGATAAGCTGCGCGTGATGTGGAATATCGCCACGGTTCTCCACTGTATGCCGGATGAGTATGCCATGATACTGCTCAACCTGCTGCGTCATCATAGCCTGGACAGGTCGGATATCAAAGAGGTGGCATTCTGCAGCACGGTGCCGCCGCTGGTAGGTGTGTGGCAGGAGGTCTTCGACCGCTACTTTCATATTTCACCGCTGGTCGTCGGCGCCGGGACCAGGACAGGGGTGCGCATCCGCATGGACTTTCCCCGGGAGGTCGGCGCCGACCGCATCGTCAACGCGGCGGCGGCCCATCACCTCTACGGCGGCCCGGTGATTATTGTCGATATGGGTACGGCGACCACGTTTGACGTGGTGTCGAAAGATGGCGACTACCTGGGCGGCGCTATCGCGCCGGGTTTGGCCACGGCGGCGGAGGCGCTGTCCACGCGGACCGCCCAGCTGCCGCGGGTGGAGTTGGCCCACCCCAAGCGGGCTATCGGCACCAATACGGTGGCGGCCATGCAATCGGGGCTGATTTTTGGCTATGTGGGACTGGTCGAGGGTATCGTGGCACGCATCCAGCAGGAACTGGGCGAAAAAGCCAAGGTAGTGGCGGCTGGGGGCTATGCCAGACTGATTGCCAGCGAAACTAAGGTGTTTGACGAGGTCAACCCCGAGCTGACGCTATACGGGCTGCGGCTCGTCTACCTGATGAATAAATCTCAGGAGGCCATGTGATTGCCAATAAGACGGTAGTCCTGGGTATAACCGGCAGCATCGCCGCTTTTAAGGCGGCGGAGCTCGCCAGCAAGCTCATTGAGGCTGGCGCTAGAGTCGAGGTAATCATGACGGAGTCGGCGACGAAGTTTATTGCGCCGCTGACCCTGCGCAGTATCACTCACCGCCCGGTGGTAACCGATATGTTTGAGCCGTATGTCGAGTGGAAGGCGGCGCATATTGCCCTGGCGGAAGCGGCGGATGTGATGCTGATTGCCCCGGCCACGGCCAACATTATCGCTAAAATGGCGGTCGGTATCGCCGATGATATGCTGTCGTGCACGGTGCTGGCTACCAAAGCGCCGGTGATTGTAGCGCCGGCCATGAATGATAATATGTTCGATAATCCAGTTACCCAGGAAAACCTGGCTAAACTGAAAGCCAGGGGTTTTACGATTGTATACCCTGCCTACGGTCGGCTGGCCTCCGGTAAGAAGGGGCTGGGTCGACTGGCTGAGCTGGAGCAGATTATTGGTGCCGTGAAGCAG
>JAUYDJ010000115.1 GCA_030690025.1 Chloroflexota bacterium
GCGGCGGCAAAGTAGTACATGGGGTGATGCCCAATCATAATAGCCACCGGCATCGGTTTATTCATGGCCTGGTATTTCTCGTAAATCAGCCAGCTATGGCGTTCCGGCTGCATCATGATGCCGAGCTTATTATCCCCTTTAATCTGGAGACGGTGAAAAGCCAGGTTGCGCAGCCCGGTGTCCGGGTCTTTGGTGATGAGCAGGCCGGTAGTGATAAACGGGGCTTTATCTTTTTCCCCCTGCACATGCACCGGCAGCTGGGTCAGGCGGACATCCGTGCCTTTTAGCACTACTTCCTTGACCGGCCCGGAGCGCACTGTTTTGCATTTGGTGACTCCTTTATCCATCAGGCTGGCGAATTTGGCGGTTACTTTCTCCTTTTCGGTCTCGAAGGCAATGCCTACCTGTTTCATACTGGCGGGCGCGGCGCCCAGCACCTTCCACCCCGGGTAACCCTTAATATTCTCAATCAGCTGGGCTTTATCCCTGGAATAGCCCAGAATCGCGCCTATCTCGTCGCGTCCCACCTCGCTGGTGAGATGGTTCAGTTCGCCGGCCACCTCCAGTTGAGCAATCCAGCTGCGCATGTCTTTGACCATGATTTAGCCTCCTTCATTATTCCAGGTCGGCGCAAAAATACTCCTATTAGTATAAGAGAGACGGGTAATCTCGTCAATGAGGCGATGGGATGGTTAGATCCTGTCCGTGGTGAGGGAAACGTGGAGGGACGTCCGTAGTCCTCCTGCTAAATGGGGAGGGGCTGGAGAGGGGGGCTAGGTCCCCCCTCTCTTACTATCCTTTCATCAGCGTGGGCAAGAAGATGGCAATCTGGGGGAAGGCCATCAGCAGCACTGCTACGGCAACCAGGGCAAAGATAAATGGTGCTACCCCCCGGTAGATGGTGTTCATGGGCACATCTTTAGCCACGCCGGCAACAGCGAAAACGTCTATAGCTACCGGCGGTGTCAGTGCCCCAATCTCGGTCATGAGCACCATCATCACCCCAAACCAGATGGGGTCGTAGCCCATGGCGATGACAGCCGGGAAAACTATGGGCACGATGAGTATCATGACCGGATAGGAAGGCATGACACAGCCGAGCACCAGGAAGATGAGGATGATAAGACTCATCACCATCAGGGAAGGCAGTCCCGACCCGGTGATATAGTCCGCCTTGATGAAGGGGAGCCGGCTCAGGGCAACGAATTTGGCGAAGATAGTAGCGCCGATAAACAAAAGAAAGACCATACCGCTAACGGTGATGGTGGAGCGGAGCGCTTTGAGGAAATTGGGCATGGTAAAGCGCCTCATCACTGCACCAATCACCAGTGCCCCGAGGGCACCCATGCCGCCGGCTTCAATGGCGGTAAAGATGCCAGTGTATATGCCACCCATGACAAACAGGAACAGCACGAGAATCGCCCAGACGAGCTTGAGTGATGCCAGCTTCTCCCTGGCGCTTGACTTGGGACCGGGCGGGCCCATCTGTGGATTGCGCCAGCAGCGCAGGGTGATGGTGGCGATGAAGAACGCGGTTATCAATACCCCCGGCACAATGCCGGCGATGAAAAGCCGACCGATTGACTGCTGCGTGAGAATCCCGTAGATAACAAAGGCAATGCTGGGCGGTATCATGGTGCCAATGATGCCCCCGGCGGCACAGCAGCCGGTGGCCAGGCCTGGTTCGTACTTGTACCGCTTCATCTCCGGCAGGGCTACCGTAGCCATGGTAACCGCCGTGGCTACGGTGGAACCGCATATGGAGGCAAAGCCAGCGCAGGCACCAATCGTAGCTGAAGCTAAGCCGCCCGGCAACCGTGCCAGCCACCGGTGGGCAGCGGCGTAAAGGTCCTGGCCCAGGCCAAAGACGAAGACCAGCTCGCCCATGAGCACGAAGAGCGGGATGATGGACATGTTATACTCGCTACCCTCGGTGAAGGGCACCTGCCCGAAGGGGATAATGGCAAAACCAATCCCCTGGAGAAGACCCAGGCCAATAAAGCCCAGCCCGGCCAGGGCAAAACCCACCGGCATGTTGGTCAGCAGCACCGGCAGAATAACTACCAGGCCGATAATGCCGGCGGTCATCGGGTCTACCCTCCAGGGCAGCAGGGGCACGGCTAACACGGCGCTCACCAGCAGGGTGAGCAACCCGCCGGCAATAAGTCCAACCTGCAGGTTGCGCTGCTTACTTGCTATTACCTCGCTGGTAGCCTCGAAGAAGTCAGCCAGCACTACCAGTAACCAGACAGTACACGCCAGGGCCAGCACCAGGTAGAACGGCGTGATGGGGATAAAGAAGGCCACAGTCGTTTCCGCCGTAGCCCGTCCGGCACGCAGCACTGACTGCCAGATTACCAGTACGAGGAGGATGGCAATAAGAAAGCTGCTGATACTGTCGATGACTCGCCGTATCCCCGGCTTAAGGAAGCTGTAGACTATATCTACCCCGATGTGGCCTTTTTTGACCTGGGTATAGGCCATCCCGGTGAACACGGCAACCACGAGGGTAAGTTCGACGACCTCCTCGGCGCCCTCAATGGGAGCGCTAAAGACGTAGCGCATGATGGAGTCCAGCGCCATCAGAATCATCAAAGCTACGTACCCCGCCATGCTGACCAGGCTGGTCCCATTGGCCATGGATGTAGTCAGGTTCTTAAACCTGGCTATGAAACCAGTTTTGTTATCTGACATTTTCTGTCAGCCCTCATTTCTTAGCGTAGAAGGTAAAGCGCTCTTTCACGAAGTCAACAATCGCGGTCCCGGGCAGTTTCTGGGCATTCATGTCGGCGGCCCACTTGGCCGGGACACCGGCAGTCGCCTGCATCCATCTCTGGTACTCGTCCGGGGCGAGGGTTATTTTCTGAACGCCCTGCTTGGCCTGCTCGGCCTCCATGCGGCCATCGTATTCGCCGAGCATTTCGGCGAACTGTTTGGCCAGGACGTCACCGGTGGCTGAATCTATGGCCTTTTGAATATCTTTGGACAGACCGTTGTAGACATTAAGGTTCATGCCGCCCCAGTTAGCCATGCCGCCCAGATTAAACTCGGTAGCGTACTTGCAGACCTCGTAGTATTTCATGGGGACGATACCGATTGGGTTGGCCACAAAAGCATCTATGGTCTTCTTTTCCATGGCTTCATAGATGGACGGCCAGGATACGTTTACCGGGGTGCCGCCGAGCGCAGCCATAGCATCAAAGCCGGGACCGGGATATGACCGTATCTTCATGCCCTTGAGGTCAGCCATGGTCTTAATTGGTTTGTTGCTGTAGATATAAGGACCGGGTAGTGACCACAGCCAGAACAGCTTGATGCCGGCTGATTCGGCCTGGACCTCGGGGAATTTCCTGTAGAGGTCCCATATGGCCATGGTGATAATGTACGGAGTAGAACGACCGATACCGGGTATGGTGACCGCTTCAGTCAGCTTGAAACGGTTGGGGGTATAGAGCGTGTTAGAATCGCCCATTTCAACGGAACCCTTTAAGACCGAGTCAAATATGTCCTTAGCAGCAATCAGGCTTGCCGCCGGGTAGGAAGTTATTCTGACCTGGCGGTTGGTATCCGCTTCAATCTTTCTCTGGAAGGGTATCACTACCTTGGTGTAGCGCTCGTGAGTCGGGGTCTCATCGGTAGCATATCTGAACTCCAGGAGACCAGTTGGCGCGGGTTTAGCGCAGCCGGCCAGGAAAGACACCAGCAGCGTGCCAGTCAGTAAAACAACTCCTAGAATCGCCAGAAACCTACTTTTTTTCACTGTTTTCCTCCTTACAGTTTTAGCCTACCGGTATTTGGGACATGACACTACATATGCACCCTCCATTTTTGCCGGCAGTGTGCAAAAACAAAAAGGCTCAGAAGTTGCCAAAAACCGGAGACTTCTGAGCCATCCAGCGCCAGTTCGCTAACCTTATTGCAGAAGGACCGCACCAATCTTATCCGTCCTTTCCCAACCGCGACCGGGTAATGAAACTACGTGGTTTCCCATTCTAAACACAAACCGGTAAAGTTGTCAACCAGAAATTCGGCTACAGCTTAAACAGCTTTTCGGCGTTACCGTGGCAGATTTTCTCCTTATCTTTGTCACAAATGGGCAACCGGTCCATCCATTCTGCCACGCGCTTATTGTTGGCAAACGGCCAATCGGTGCCGAAGAGAATATTATCCGCGCCGAGAGCCATATAGGTGCACAGGAAGGCCGGCTCAAAGAAGTGGCCGCTGGTAGTTACCACGAAGTTGTCCTTTAGATAGTCGGTAGGCTTGCGCTTACATTTTGGCCCCAGCCTGCCGGCTGGCGGCGGCTCCAGCCAGCCCAGGTTCAGGCGGTCCATCCAGAAAGTTAATGATTCGCCGAGGTGCCCCAGGATAATCTTGAGTTCGGGGTATTTGTCAAAGATGCCGCTGCACATCAGGCGCATTATGCTCAGCAGTGTCTCCGCGCCGTAGCCCAGGCTCGGTCCGAGCAGGGCATCCCCGTAAGCGCCGTAGGCTTTCTGGATGGAAAGTGATGGTATCATGGGATGGATGTTTATGGGCACACCCAGCTTGGCCGCCCGCTCGAAGACGACCCAGAATTTGTGGTCGTCGAGGTATTCTCCGCGGACGTTGGTGCCTATTTTCCCGCCTTTGAAACCAAGTTCCTTGACGGCTCTTTCCAGCTCGTGGGCGGCGCTGTTGGGATCCTGGGGTGCCAGGGTAGCCAGTGCGATAAACCGGCCGGGGTATTTCTTGAGTACCTGGGCAACCTGGTCATTGGTCTTTTGGGCCAGGGCCAGGGCTTGCGGAGTATCGAATAGCTCGACTCCGGGGTCATTTATGGAGAGGACCTGCACGTCGATACCGCCCTCGTCCATTTCCTTGACCCTTATGGTGCCCAGGTCGAGGAGCCTCTCGCTGACGGCGGGGCGCTTGGGGCGGACGAGCTCCGGGCTGTACCATATCCGGTCTATTTTCTGGTCTTTTTCATCAACCGTCTCCAGCCGGGGATACTCTTTTCGACTGCGGAAATACTCATTGTACTCTTCGGTATAAAAATGGGCTTCCAGGTCAATCTTTTTCATTTGACTCCTCTCTAATCGACAGCCAATGTCGAATGAAAAGGATAAACTATTCTTTGCGAGATTGTCAAGCCTTACTACCCTTGACAGAGTCGGGCCAGCCGACTAAAGTAGATACCAAAACCAGAGAAATGTCTCCGAGGAGGTAACCTTGTTTTACGAAGTAGATATTCCGCAGCCGGCGCCCGGCCAGAAACAGCTTTCTGCCCTGGTGGTGCTGACTCCCGCCGAGTCCCGGCGGCTGCTGGCTAAGGCCACGGTGGCGCTGCCTGAGGTCCAGCACGCCTATAAAAACGGCATGATAATCATTGGACGCGGTATCACCAACGCCTTTGTCAGCGAGGAACTTTTTGGGATAGAGGTTAATCCCAAGGCTGCCCAGACAGTGGGTATAATTTGCAACGGCATCACCGATTCCAATGCCGAGCCGCCGCCCTGCACCTGGCATGTTATACGGAAGGGCCAAGTAGTGGAAAACGCCGACTCCAACGTGGAAATACTCAGCTTCGGCCCGGACGATGTCTTTATCAAGGGGGCCAATGCCATTGACCACGAGGGCAACGCGGGGATATGCAGCTCCTCAACAAGGGGCGGCACCATTGGCATGGCCTGGCCGGTATTGACTCCGCGCGGCTGCCACCTTATTATACCGGTGAGCCTGGAGAAAATGGTCCCCTCGGTTATGGAGGCGGCGCGTCATTCCGGTATCTACCACTTCAAGTACAGCATGGGGCTGCCGGTAAAGATTGTGCCCGTGCCGGAAGCCAAGGTCGTCACCGAGCTCCAAGCCTTTGCCCTGCTCGCCGGC
>JAUYDJ010000205.1 GCA_030690025.1 Chloroflexota bacterium
ACGTGGCCAGAAGCGTCTTTCTGAAGACGGACCCGTCACTCAAGGTCAAAATTCTTATCAAGGACGGCAGCCGCGTTAAGCCGGGAGACATCATCGGCACCATCTCCGGCCGGGTAGCCGGTATCCTCAAGGCAGAACGTACGGCGCTCAATTTCCTGCAGCGGCTCAGCGGCGTAGCCACCATCACGGCGCAGTATGTCGCCGAGACGCGCGGCTACCCCACCACGATTATTGAGACCCGCAAGACTACCCCCGGACTCAGGTGGCTGGAAAAGTACGCCGTGCGCATGGGCGGGGGCAAGAACCACCGCTTTAACCTCGGCGACATGGTCCTGGTCAAAGACAACCACATTGCCGCGCTGCGCGCCCGGGGCATGAGCCTCAAGGACATTGTGGCTAAAGCCAAGGAGGGGACGCCCTACGGTATGAAGCTGGAGGTCGAAATCACGGCGGTTGACCAGGCCCCGGAGGTTGTCGCAGGCGGGGCTGATATTATCATGCTTGACAATATGAGCGCGGCCCAGATGCGCCAGGTGGTCGACTCAATCCCGAAGCACGTTAAGACGGAGGCCTCGGGCGGTATTACCCTGGAAAACATCCGCGCCGTGGCCGGGGCCGGCGTCGATTTCATCTCGGTGGGCGCTCTCACCCACTCTACTAAAGCCCTGAATATCAGCGTTGAACTGGAGCTAGGGCCGGTTAAACCGTAACCGGCGCGGCCAGTCCGTGGGCCGCCAGCAGGGGCTTATCCGCCAGGATATCGGCGGTGGCGCCCGCCGCCACCACCCGCCCGCGGTCGAGAATGACCGTCCGCCCGCAGACTGCCTGCACCAGCTCCAGGTCATGGGAAGCAATTACCCTGGTCACCGGCAGTCTCTTGAGCAGCGCAATCAAAGACCACTTGCTGCGCGGGGCCAGGTTGCTGGTGGGCTCATCCAGCACCAGGACTTCGGGCGACATGGCCAGTACGGTGGCGATGGCGATCCGTTTCTTTTCCCCCACGCTGAGGTGATGGGAGGAACGGCGCTCATAGCCGGCCATGCCCACCGCGTCCAGCGCCCGGGTAACACACTGGCGGACTTCCGCCTCCGAAAAGCCCATGTTGATGGGGCCAAAGGCAACATCTTCAAAAACCGTGGGTGAGAATAGCTGGTCGTCGGGGCTCTGAAACACCAGCCCCACCCTGCTCCTGACCCATTTCAAATTCTTCTCTTCCACCTTGCTGCCCAGCACAGTCACTGCGCCGTTGGTGTGCAGGATACCGTTGCAGTGCAGCAGCAGCGTGGACTTGCCGGCGCCATTGGGGCCAATCACGGCTAACGCTTCCCCGCGGTAGACGCTCAGGCTTATATCAGCCAGCGCCGGCTGGCCGTCAGGGTAGCTGAAGGTAAGGTTATTGATGCTGATGATTTCTTCCACACATCCTCCGGTATAGTTCAGGAATACTGGTGACACACTATTCTATTCGCCTGCCTGCTGGCATTGACCCTATCCCCTTAATCCCGATAGCATCGGGAAGTATTTCTAAGAAGGGGGCTTTGCCCCCTTCTTTTTCACTCTCCCCTATCTATATTTGGAGAGGGGGAAGAGATTCTAGAGAGGGGCTTCGCCCCTCTCTAACTTAACTCCCCCTTCCCTTACAAAGGGAAGGGGGCAGGGGGATAGGTTCATGCTTCAAAAGTAGACCATTGTCACCAAATCAGTACCACAGGTTCGTCATCGCCGCCAGGGCTAACACCAGTCCGAAGCCGGCGCCAAAATAGCCATCCAGCCGGCTGAACTCAAGGCGGTCAAGGGTGCGGCTCTGTCCATCAAAACCGCGGGCGACCATCGCCTGGTAGACCCGCTCGCCGCGCTCATAGCTGCGGATGAACAGGGTGCCTATCATGTTACCTGTCGTCCTTATCGCACTCCAGCGCCGCGGGCCGAAGCTGCGGCTGTCCCGCGCCTGCTGCATCCGCATTACCTCATCGGCCAGGATAAAGAGATAGCGGTACATAAAGGATAAAATCATGGTCAGTACGCGGGGCAGGCGCAGCCGCTCCAGGCCTTTCAGCAGATTGGGCAGCCGCGTGGTCGAAGTCAATACTATCAGGCTTAGAATAGACAGCCACGACTTAATGAGGATATTGGTCATGATTTCCAGGCCGCTGTAGGTAATGGAGACTTGCCACAGCCCGATGCTATAGCTGCCCGCTATTGTGCCGCCCTTGAGGAAAGGAATAAACAGGCTGATGAGCAGGACAAAGGGCACAATTACCAGCGAGCGCTTCAGGACAAACCCAATGGGCAGCCGGGCGAATAAGGTCAGGGCGGCAATAAGCCCGAAGCACAGCATAAAAGCCGGCCAGGCCCCGAAGGGGAGACTGCTCACCAGCAGGATAAAGAGCAGCGTGGCCAGGAACTTGGTGCGCGGGTCGAGCCGGTGCACCAGGCTGTCCCGGTCGCTATACTGGTCGAGAAAATGGTGCTTCATGCTACCTTACCGGCTCTTTCCTCGATTTCAAAAGCCGGGCCAATCCGTAAGCCGCGCCAAAGACCACCAGGGTACCCATTACCCCGGCCAGCATGGTGGCTACCACCTCATTTTGAACCCCCGGGAAAAGATAATCAGCGATAACCCGGAAGGGCGGCGCCTGGGCCAGGCTGCTGAACCCCCTGTCTTCA
>JAUYDJ010000254.1 GCA_030690025.1 Chloroflexota bacterium
GGAGTGGGATTTGAACCCACGACCCCGATTTCTCAGGGCAAGCGCTTAGCAGGCGCCCGCACTAGACCACTATGCGATCCCTCCGTGGATTTCTCTTGCAGGCAATATTTATTATAGCACAACCGCCAGGTAGCTCAAACGCAAACTCAAATTTAAATCCGATTCGGAATCCTGTAAATAATTTAAAATCCGAAATCCAAAATACTAAACAATCTGGCCGGGGACTAACCAGATTCTTCGCCCCGATTTCATCGGGGACTCAGAATGACATTAAGAATAGATTGGGTCTGTCATTGCGAGGAGTCCCGATTTCATCGGGATGACGAAGCAATCTCAAGCATGAATCATAGAGATTGCTTTGCTTCGCTCGCAAAGACAAACGGAAGTTAGGGATTGCTTCGTCCCGACCTGTCGGGACTCGCAATGACATGGTGTTTGGCAATTAGTAATTTATAGTTTCGGCCTTAGCTGTGCTATGATGTTGGCGTGGAAATCAATGTCCTGGTTGTGAAAGGCGTTGCCGCCAACGTTGAGGCGGGCTGGCTGCAAAGGGTAGCCGAGCAGGTGCTTACCGCTCAGAACATCAGCCCCAGCGCCGAGCTTAGCCTGGTGCTTACCACCCCGAAGAAGATTCGGGAGCTAAATCGCGACTACCTGGGAGAAGATAGTCCCACCGACGTGCTCTCTTTTCCCATGGAGCCGGAATCGTCCGCCTTCGTTATGCCGCCCGATGGCAAGCTGCATCTGGGCGAGGTAATTATTTCCTACTCGCAGGCGGCGGCTCAAGCCCGGGAACACCAGCATTCGGTCAAAAAGGAGCTTGTCATTCTCCTCATTCACGGGGTGCTCCACGTTTTAGGCTTCGACCATGCGCAGCCTGATGAGGAGCGCCGGATGCGCGCCCGGGAGGCGGAAATACTGGGCCAGGTTGAAGGACTGGACTAGTGCGGCCGCGCCGCGCCGCGAATCTCGGCCAGGCTCTTTACGCCCTCTTTTTTCATCCACGCTTCCAGCCCCTCCAGCACATCCAGTGCCGCTCGTGGGGTAGTCAGGCTGGCCGTGCCTACCATGACTGCGGTAGCCCCGGCCATGATGAACTCCACGGCATCCATGCCCGTGGTAATGCCGCCGCAGCCGATAACCGGGATTTTTACCGCCGCCGCTACCTGGTAGACCATGAAGAGCGCCACCGGCTTGATGGCCGGGCCGGATAGCCCGCCGACCACGTTAGCCAGGAGCGGCTTGCGCCGGGGAACATCGATAGCCATGCCTCTCAGGGTATTGGTGACGGTGAGGGCATCGGCGCCGGCTTCGGCCACCGCCACGGCTATGGCGGTTATATCGGTGCAGTTCGGGCTGAGCTTGACAATCACCGGCAGGGAAGTGGCGCCTTTGACGGCGGCGGCGACCTCGGCGGCGGCTTTGGGGTCGGTACCGAAGGCCATCCCGCCGTGTTTCACGTTAGGACAGCTGATGTTCAGCTCCATGCCGCTGACGCCGGGCACGCTATCTAGCTCATGGGCTATCTGGGCGAATTCCTCAACCGTGTCACCGGTGACGTTGACGATTACCGGCACGCGCCACTTTGCCCAGATGGGCGCTTTCTCCTTAATCAGTGCCTTGACGCCGATATTCTGAAAGCCTATCGCGTTAAGCATCCCGCCTGGTGTTTCGGCGATGCGGGGCTGGGGGTTACCTTCCTTGGGTTTGAGGGTAGTGCCTTTGCAGAAAATAGCGCCCAGCTTCTGCACATCAAATATATCACCGTAGTCGGTGCCGTAGCCAAATGTGCCGGAGGCGGTCACCACCGGGTTAGCCAGGTTTAAGGGGCGTTTGTTTTTGGGGGCGAGCTGAACTGATAAGTCCATATTACTTCCCTCGATGTTCTTTCTTTCGTGTGCATTATATCGTAATTCGTTACGGAGGGGCAACTGTCACCCGCTAGCTTATTAAGTTCAAATGTGGTTGATTACGTTTTTCCTCTTATGCTTGACCCTATCCCCTTAATCCCGATAGCATCGGGAAGTAGTGTTAAGAAGGGGGCTCCGCCCCCTTCTTTTTCTTATCTTTCCCCTCTCCTTTTAGGAGAGGGGATAAAGGGGTGATGTCCATACTCTCTTGGAGTAGCCAATTGTATCCTAGCGCCATCAACTAAAAACGAATAGGACCCACGCTAGCTGACTGCCTTGACTTTGGACTCCATGGTCTGCGCTTTATCACGTCTGTCATCGATGCTGATGCTGGTGGATACCCTCTGGGCGCCCATGGCAAAGGGTACCTCATGCATCTTGCGCACCAGCTCGAAGACTCGCTCCAGCGGGGCCTGCACCACCGTCCCCATGGGCGTTATCTGGTAGCTCACGTCCTTAGCTCCTCTGACCACATCCAGGCAGGCGCTAACATAGCGGCTGAGGCTGGCGCTGGCGGTGCCCAGCGGCACGATGTGTATTTCGGCGATGACCGTTCCTTTCATGGCAGCTCCCTCCTTTATGACGGCTTGTCAAGGGTGGGACTAATATCATAGCTTAACGAGCTGGTTTTTGCCAGTAATGTTTCTCGCGCACATAAATAGGCTTTGCCCTGAATATCCATAGGGAAGATAAAAAGGGGGGTGAGGGTAAAACGACTATTCAAAGTAAAGAATCACTTACATCGAGCGGTCATCCCCTCTCTTGACAGATGGCGGAATTACGTGTATAAGTATTAACCAAGCAGGGCAAATCGGATAACTTAAAGACACGATGCACATGAGGACTTCTAGGTTTGGCTACAATGGTCGCGCAGGCAGGCTTGCCCTTTGTGCCTGTGGGGCCGATACCTGTCAGTTGCGGCTATTGCCGGAATAGGCTATCAGCCCGACTCTCTCTTAGTTAATCACCTATTTGTTAAAATATGTTAGCTTACCCGTAACAGCCGGGCGAGGCCGGTGTTGGTCTACGGGTGGGCAGGAGAAGCGGCCGTGACTAATATGAGATTAAACATGCTTCGCTCTCCTCTGGAGAATGAACGCAAGCGCCTGCAGGAAGAGATAGCGCAGATAACCGCCACTATTCCGCCGGGTGAGGAAAGGCGGGAAGGCAGCCCCTTCGGCAAGCGCGAAGAAGAGGCTACTGAGACGGTCGAGCTGGAGAAGCGTCTGTCCCTGGAGAAGCGCCTTAAGGATCAGCTTGCCGACGTGGAGCATGCCCTGCAGAAGTTTGAGAAAGGCACCTACGGCCTTTGTGATATCTGCGGCCAGCCCATCGATGAGGCCCGGCTGGAGGCTCGCCCCCAATCGAACCTGTGTCTGAGTTGCAAGGCTAAACAGGAAAAGGATGCCAAGACCAAGTAACCAGGCGGGATGGTGGTGGAGCTCGGTCTTCCTCCTTATCGCTTTATTGGTACTGGTCACCGACCAGTTGACCAAGCTCTGGATAAGGTCTCATCTCTTTGCCGGGCAAACGCTGTTTTCGATAGGGTTCTTCCGCATTGATTATGTCCGGAATACCGGCGCTGCCTTTGGCCTGTTTCAGGACCACACGTTCTACCTGACCATACTGTCTATTGTCGGCGCCGTGGTGGTGCTGGTCTACGCCCTGGTGGTTAACCCCCGCTATCCCTTTTTGACCGGCCTCCGGTGGGTAGCCCTGGGCTTAATCCTGGGCGGCACCATCGGCAACCTGATTGACCGGCTGCGCCTGGGCTACGTTACAGACTTCATCGATTTCACCTACTGGCCGGCCTTTAACATTGCTGACGCTTCGGTGACGACCGGCGTTATTCTGTTTGCCTACACCCTGCTTTCCCTGGTGCGGGACGAGCCAGATGGAAAAAAGACTTAGCTTCGTCGTCGCCGAGGGCGGAGTCCGCCTGGACAAATACGTCAGCGAGCAGTGCCCGGAGATTTCCCGCACCCGGGCGCAGAAGCTTATCGACGAAGGATTAGTCACCGTTAACGGACGGGCAGCCAGGTCAAGCCTTAAACTCAATACCGGCGATAGGGTTGAGGTAGTAGTACCACCGCCCCCACCCTCCCAGCTTGCGCCGGAAGAAATCCCCCTGGATATTATCTACGAAGACGCCGACCTGCTGGTGGTCGATAAACCGGCCGGCCTGACCGTTTACCCCGCCGCCGGGCACCCCGGCCATACCCTGGTCAATGCGGTGCTGGCCCACTATCCCGCTTTACCCGGCAGTCCGCTGCGGCCGGGCATTGTGCACCGGCTGGACAAGGACACCTCCGGCCTCATCGTGCTGGCCAAGAACAGCGTCGCCCAGGCCAACCTGATTGACCAGTTCAAGAGCCACGCGGTGAACAAGACCTACCTGGCGCTGGTGAAGGGGCGGGTTACGCCGGAGCGCGGCGCTATCGAAGCACCAATAGGGCGGGACCCCGTCGACCGCAAGCGCATGGCGGTGGTGGCCGGAGGCAAGCAGGCGCGCACCACCTACCAGGTCATTAAGTATATTGACGACTACACCCTGCTTGAGGTGAAGATTGAGACGGGACGCACCCACCAGATACGGGTGCATCTTTCTGCCATTGGCTATCCGGTGGTGGGCGATAAGGTCTACGGATTTAAGTCGCCTTACCTGTCCCGCCAGTTCCTGCACGCCTACCGCTTGGGCTTGAAGCTGCCATCCACCGGTGAATACCGTGAGTTCAAGTCCGAGCTGCCGGAGGAGTTGAAGCGGGCGCTGGAGGCTATTTCTTAGCAACCTATCCCCCTGCCCGTGTAGTGGAAAGAAATATAAGAGGTGCTGCGGAGCGACGGCTAGGTAGTCTGACAGGCTTTTCACTTGAAAGCCTTAAGTGGTAGAATTAGGCAAAGTAAAAAGGGGCTGAAAGAGTACTAGTGATGTATAACCAGCCGTTGGCAGAGATATTCGGGTTTCCGGCGGGAAACTTGTCCAAAGAAGCGATGAGATACAGGAGACTGAGACTTTGTCCATTCAATAACAGAGTGCCGAACTGCACCAAAGACAAGGCTGACAACCCGTTGGGGGTTTGCAGCGTGTTCACAGAAGATGGCATTGCTATTACCTGTCCGGTACGATTCCGCCAAGAATGGCTAGTAGCCGAAGATGCCGCTGGTTTCTTCTTTCCCGAGGGGACATTGTGGACTTCACTCACTGAGGTGCGCTTGAACGATACGAAAGGAGAATCAGCGGGTAACATTGACGTCGTCTTGGTCGCATATGATGCTCAGGGTAAGGTTACTGACTTTGGCGCTCTTGAGATTCAAGGTGTGTATATCTCTGGGAATGTAAGAAGACCGTTCGAGCACTACATGGAAAACCCTAAGGCTAATGCAGAAATGAATTGGCGAGGAAAATTGAATTATCCACGCCCAGATTATCTGTCCTCTAGCAGGAAACGCCTTGTGCCTCAGCTGCTATATAAAGGCGGAATACTGAATTCGTGGGGAAAGAAAATTGCAGTCGCATTAGACAAGGGTTTTTTTGAGACGCTTCCTGAACTGAAGACCACAGATTCAAAAAATGCAGATATTGCTTGGATGGTATACGACCTTGAGTTTATCGAGTCCAGTAATACCTACTCAATAAAAAGAAGTCGTACGGTCTACACTCAATTCCACGAGGCAATGGATACTATTGCACGTCCTAGCGTAGGCCCTATCAATGAGTTCTTGGATAGGCTTCAAGAGAAGCTTGACGAGAAGCTGGAGAATGGCGGAAAACCTGAAACCAAGACGATAGATTTAGGAGACTAAATGCATCAACTCACACTCATTAACGTTGACGATATTCAAACAGTCGTAAACGTAGCATCAGTCCCACAGAGAAGCCCTTTCCGATATCCTGGCGGAAAGACATGGCTGATACCTCAAGTGAAGCGGTGGCTTTTCAGCATGGGAACAAAACCACGTTTGCTGGTTGAACCGTTTGCAGGAGGCGGTATAGTAGGGTTAACGGCCGCTTTCGAGGAACTAGTTGAGCGTGTGGTCTTGGTAGAAAGAGATGAACAGGTCGCGAGCGTCTGGAGGGCAATTCTGGGTGGGGATGCCGACTGGCTAGCTAATCGAATAATGAATTTTGAGATGTGTCACGAAACCCTTGAAACAGAGCTAGGCAAAGGCGGCGGTCCTATAAGAGAGATGGCATTTAGGACATTACTTCGTAATCGTACCAATCATGGTGGAATAATGGCTCCTGGAGCCGGGCTGATTAAGTACGGCGAGAATGGCAAGGGCATAAGCTCTCGTTGGTATCCGAGAACATTGGCAAAACGAATACGGGAAATAGGAAGAATAAGGTCAAAGATTGAGTTTATCCAGGGGGATGGACTGGACGTCATTCGGGAACACGCATGCGAATCAGAAACAGCCTTTTTCATTGACCCACCATATACCGCCGCTGGTAAGAAAGCTGGTAGGCGTCTATACACTTACAACGAAATTGACCATGAGGGGCTATTTACTTTGACGGAATCGGTGCGGGGTAAATTCCTGATGACCTATGATGACGCAAAAGGCGTTCGAGATATGGCGGCAAGACACGGCTTCTTCGTGGAAACCGTGGCGATGAGCAATACCCATCACACTAAGATGCAAGAACTACTTATCAGTAAAGATTTGGCCTGGGTGCGGTAACGGAGCTAAGGACTCTTTACCCGAAGCATCATCATAGTGCATCTGAATCAGACATTCCGATGATTACATGGGTGTATTCACTTCCATACTGAAACCGCAAAAGGGTGTTATTTCGCTATGTCCTTGAAGTGCCTACAGCCCCTCTCTAAATTTTCCTCTCCGTAATTCCAGAATCTTCTCGGCGTGGGTATGGTAGAATAAAACAGTATGCCTAGCCCCATTCGTGTCCGCTATGCCCCCAGCCCCACCGGTTTTCCCCACGTGGGGAATATCCGCACGGCTTTGTTTAACTGGCTGTTTGCCCGCCACCACGGCGGCAGCTTCATCGTCCGTATCGAGGATACGGATGTGGCGCGGACGGTGGAGGGGGCGGTGGAGGCTATCCTGGACGGGCTGCGCTGGCTGGGGCTGGACTGGGATGAAGGCCCGGAGGTAGGCGGCAAATACGGCCCTTACTTTCAGTCGCAGCGCCGG
>JAUYDJ010000017.1 GCA_030690025.1 Chloroflexota bacterium
TTTGGCTGCTTCAGCCGGCTTGGCGGCGGCTGCAGGCTTAGCTGCTTCGGCTGGTTTGGCTGCTTCAGCCGGCTTGGCGGCGGCTGCAGGCTTAGCTGCTTCGGCTGGTTTGGCTGCCTCGGCTGGCTTGGCGGCGGCTACAGGCTTAGCTGCTTCGGCTGGCTTGGCGGCCTTCGCAGCCGGCTTGGCGGCGGCTACGGGCTTAGCTGCGGCGGCTACAGGTTTAGCTGCCTCGGCTGGCTTAGCCGTCTTCGCAGCCGGCTTGGCGGCGGCTACAGGTTTAGCTGCCTCGGCTGGCTTAGCTGTCTTCGCAGCCGGCTTGGCGGCGGCTACAGGTTTAGCTGCCTCGGCTGGCTTGGTGGCCTTCTCACCCGGCCTGGCGGCGGCTACAGGCTTAGCTGCCTTGGCTACCGGCTTGGTCTCAGCTGGTTTGGCCGTTTTCTCAACCGGCTTGGCTGCTTTGGGCATTCGCCTCCAACCTCTTTCTATATTGTATCAGCTGCTCCCGGTTCTCCCGGGTAAGAGTAGTCCGTAACGCGTGCTCCAGTTGATTGCTATTCAGGCCAGCGTCCCAGCACTCGGACGCCTGGCATAGATAGGCGCCGCGTCCTGATTTCTTGCCGGTCGTGTCAATCTGCACGCTGCCATCCACCGCACGCACCAGGCGGACTACCTCTCGCTTGGCTTTTATCTTCCGGCAAGCCACGCAGGTGCGCTGGGGTATATGCTTAATCGGGGCCGGATGCCGACTAGAGCTCTTCCTTATCTATTTCCTCCATGGTAATGTCCACCTTCCGGCGCTTCTGGCGTTTGATACCCTCGGCTTCTTCCTTACCGCGGACACCCTTCTTCTTCGCTTTGGCCACAGGCTTGGGCGGTTCAGCACCTAAAATATCCTCGGCGAAGCGGACCTTGGGCTTCTCCAGCCTGGCCTCAACGGGCACTGGCGGCGGCACAAATTCAACTCCGGCCGCCACTGGTTCAGCTTCGGGCTCAGCCGCTACCGGCTCAGCCACCGCGGACACTTCGGCAAGGACTTCCTCGCTGACCGTAGCCTCTTCAGCCTCAGCGGGTTCGGCGGCCGCAGCCCTCTCGGCCTCAGCCTTTTCCCTTTCCGCCTTCTCCGCTTCAGCTACGGAAGCGCTCTTGATGTCAATGCGCCAGCCGGTGAGTTTGGCGGCCAGCCTCACATTCTGCCCTTCTTTGCCGATGGCCAGGGAAAGCTGCTTGTCCGGGACAACGGCGGTAGCCACTTTCTCCTCTTTGTTAAGCTCCACGGCCAACACATGGGCCGGGCTTAAAGCATGGGCGATAAAGACGGTATCATCGGGACTCCACTGGACAACGTCTATCTTTTCGCCGTTTAGCTCGTTGACAAGATTCTGTATCCGGATGCCGCGTAGCCCCACGCAGCAGCCCACCGGGTCGATACCTTCCTGGCGGGCGCTGACGGCAATCTTGCTGCGGTAACCGGCTTCGCGGGCGATGGCCTTAAGCTCCACCGTGCCGTTGAAAATCTCCGGAATCTCCACTTCCAGGAGCCGGCGCAGCAACTCAGGGTGAGAGCGGGACACGATTACTTTAGGTCCTTTGGTAGTCCGGGCTACCTCGAGCAGGTACACCTTTACTCTCTGGCCGGGCCGGTAGCGCTCGTTGGGCACCTGTTCGTTGGCAGGTAACACTGCCTCGGTCCGGCCCACGTCAACAAAAATCTGTTTGGGCTCAATGCGCTGCACTACACCGGTGACGATATCGCCTTCTTTATCGGCGTATTCCTCGAGTATGGCGCTGTGTTCAGCTTCATGGAGGCGCTGCAGAATGACCTGCTTGGCCGTTTGGGCGGCAATCCGGCCGGCATTATGGGGGGTTGCCTCCACCATAATATTCTCCCCCAGCTGTGCGTCTGACTTCAGCTGGCGCGCCTCATCCAGCGATATTTCGCGCTTCGGGTCGGTGACCTTCTCCACGACGGTTTTTTCCGCCCAGACGGTAACCTTGCCGGTAGCCAGGCTTATCTTGACCGAGATATTCTGGTTGGGCGAGAAGTCCTCGTCTTTTTTATAAGCCGATACCAGCGCCGTCTCTACCGCGCCAATAACTACCTCTTTGGGCAGGTTCTTTTCCGCCGAGAGCTGGGTAATAGCGAGCAGAAAGTCGCTCTTCATCCCGGGTTACGGCCTCCAGTCCTGATATTTCCCATATAACCCATATAATAAAAAAGTGGGAATTCACCCACTCAATAAGCACTCTTTAACCGCTAGAAACTATAACATAACTAAGCTTAAAAAGCAATAGGTTGCCCTTGACGCTCTGAAAAAAACCTGCTACTATATAGTAAGCTTATGCTTACAAAAAGGTATAAGTTACCCCGGTTGACCAGCATATCCCTTCTATTCCTTCGAGTTACTTTTAGTTCCAGGCAAAATTTTTCGAGTTGAGGTTAGTCTATGCCAGTGAAAGTCTGCGCCGTAACGATTGACCAGGCCGTGTGCAAGCAATGTGGCATCTGTGTAGCTTTCTGCCCCAAAGATGTCCTGGTGGCTGACAAGGAAGGTCAGGTAGAAGTAGCCTACCTTGAAGAGTGCTCCGGCTGTCTGATGTGCGAGCTCCTTTGTCCCGAGCTAGCCATTAACGTAGACATCGCCGAATAGTCCTGGACTCAGCGCAGTACCACGGGAGAACGGACCGGTGAGGCTTCCCGTGCCTCTAAGGCCATAATTTTGGTAAGCGAGTAGGAGAAAATGGGTAAAGTAACGGTAATATCTGGGAACGAGGCTTGTGTAGAGGGAGCACTGGCCGCCGGGGTGCGCTTCTTCGCCGGGTATCCCATCACTCCATCCACGCCTATTGCCGAGGGGATGTCCAGGCGCTTGCCCCCGATTGGCGGTAAGTTCATCCAGATGGAAGATGAGATTGCCTCGATGAACTGCATCATCGGGGCGTCGCTGGCTGGACTTAAGGTGCTGGGGGCTACTTCCGGCCCCGGTTTTTCACTGAAGGAAGAAAGCTTTGGCGTGGCCATGCTGATGGAAGTCCCCTGTACGGTGATTGACGTCATGCGGGTCGGCCCGAGCACGGGCATGGCTACCATGCCGGCACAGGGAGACATCATGGCGGCGCGCTGGGGCACCCACGGCGACCACCCGGTAATAGCTCTGGCGCCATCTTCAGTCCGGGAGTGCTTTGAGCTTACCGTTAAGGCGGTCAATCTGGCGGAGAGGTTCCGCACCCTGGTCTTTGTGCTCACTGATGCCATACTGGCCAGCTTGCTGGAGAGAGTGGAAATCCCCGATTCTGTGGAGACGGTCAACCGCCCGCGCCCAACCGTGCCGCCGGCGCAGTACAAACCGTACCAGATTACCCCGGACGGCGTGCCCCCGATGGCTGATTTTGGCGCCGGCTATCACTGGTATGCCAGCAGCAACATGCATGATGAGCGGGGTTTCCTGGCTACCGACCAGCATGCCGTGGCCTGGACGCTGGCCCAGCGCCTGCGCGATAAAATCTTGAAGCATAAGGATGAGGTAACCTTCTACTCCACGGAGTGGATGGATGACGCCGAGGTAGTCGTATATGCCTTCGGTTCCACCGCCCGCTCGGCGAGGGCCGCCGTCAAAATGGCCCGCGCTAAGGGTATCAAGGCGGGCTTCGTTAAGACCCAGACCATTTGGCCTTTCCCGGAAGAGCTGGTCTCCAAGATAGCCGAAAAAGCACGCACCATCGTCGTGCCGGAGATGAATATGGGCCAGATGGTGGAAAAGGTCCGCGAGGTAGTCTGCGGCCGGGCCAAGGTTGTTTCCGTGGCCCGCGTGGATGGCATACTAATTCCGCCCGCTGAAATTCTTGAAGCGATTAAGTGAGGGAGTAGATGGCTAAAGTAGCGATTAAGAAAACAAGCGAAATACGGGCTGAGTACTACCGGCCCAATAGTTTCCCCACTATCTGGTGCCCGGGCTGCGGCATTGGCAACGTAGTCGCCTCAATGGTCAGGGCAATTGATACCGTGGGTCTGAAACACGATGATACGGTCGTCGTTACCGGCATCGGTTGTTCCGGCATCATCTATAACTATCTTAACTTCGATGCTTATCACGGCATCCACGGCCGGGCCATCCCGGTAGCGGTGGGGCTGAAGCTGGCCAACCCCCGGTTGAATGTAATCGTACCCATGGGTGATGGCGACTCCTCTGCCATCGGCGGCAATCATCTTATCCATGCCGCGCGCCGGAACATAGATATCACCGCTATCGTGGTCAATAACAGCACTTACGGCAATACCGGCGGCCAGTTCTCGCCGCTCACGCCTACCGGCAGCATAACCACTACTTCACCCTTTGGCAATATTGAAAATAGCTTTGACCTTTGTGAACTGGCCAAGGGGGCAGGAGCGACCTATGTTGCCCGGGGAGCCACCTACTACAGCCGCCAGATGATTGACCTTATCGCCAACGGGATTCGCCACAAGGGTTTTTCGCTTATTGAGGTAATCAGCCAGTGCCCGGTACAGTACGGGCGGCGCAACAAGCTGCCCACGGCTGTAGACCTGCTCAAGTGGCAGAAAGAGAATACAGTATCAGTGACGCGGGCTAAGACGATGAGCCCCGAAGAGCTGAAGGGCAAGTTCATCATCGGCGAACTGGTCAATATTGAGGCGCCCGACCAGGAGTATACCGCCCGGTATGAAAGGCTAATTGAAAAAGCGCGAAGCGGGGGTAAATCATGACGGACAAAAAAGGTTACTATGAGGTGCAGATGGTAGGCTGGGGCGGGCAGGGCCTTGTCTCGGCGGCACATATGCTGGCCCAGGCCGCCGGCATCTACGACAGTAAGCATGTAACCCAGACCGAGCTGCACGGTATCAGCCAGCGCGGCGGGCTGAGTGAGACCGAGGTCATTATCAGCAACGAAGAGATAGACTATCCCTATATAAGCCGGCCGGACGTACTACTGGCACTGACCCAGAAAGAGTGCAAGAACTTTGCGCCTAAGCTGAAAGACGATGGTATGCTTATTATAGATTCGATGAAAGTGACCGAGGTCCCGCCGACTAAGGCAAAGGTCTACCGCCTGCCGTTGACTCAAATTGCCCGGGAAGCCGGGTCTGAGCTGGCCACCAACATGGTTTCCCTGGCGGCTATTTGTGCCCTGAGCGGCGCGGTCTCTTTCGAAGCGTTGCAGAAGACGATAGAAGAGCATATGCCGCCTAAGATGCGGACGGTGAACATTGCGGCGTTGAAGGCAGGATGGGCGGCGGCGGAGAAGCTTAAGAGCAATAACTAAAGCTTAAAACAGTCTGGTTGTAGCAATGGGTTTAGACTTGCTTGGCTCACCGGACCCGGTGAGCCAAGCTTATTTCTGGGCGGGTTGAAACCGTTTTACCTAGTCTGTTTGTTCGTCCAATGGGATAAGTATGAACCTATCCCCCTTATCCCGATAGCATCGGGGAGAGTAAGAAAAGAGAGGGGGCTGAAAGCCCCCTCTCTTAAAATTTCTTTCCCCTCTCCTTAGAGGAGAGGGGATAAAGGGGTGAGGTGGTCAATCATGGAAGTGGCAGAGCATAAGCCGAAACCCAATAGGACCAGGGGGGTTACCTCTTGGCATAAGGGCGTGAAAACTGCTATAATACTGCCTTAATCCGGTGTTACGAGGGACTGGGAATTAGTGAATCTAAAAGTCTTGCTGGCGAAACTGGCGGAACGCTACGGGCGTAAGACCGCCATCGTTTTCCATGACCGGCGGGTCTCTTTTCTGGAGTTGGAGCAAACTTCCAACCGGGTAGCCCATGCCCTGATAAAGCTGGGGGTGAGGAAAGGCGACCGGGTGGCCATGCTGCTTTCCAACAGCCCGGAGTTTGCCGCTGTCTACTTCGGTATCGTCAAGACGGGCGGCTTGGCAGTGCTTCTCGACCCCAAGTTCAAGTTCATGGAACTGGCCTCGCTGCTGGACGATTGCCAGCCCAAACTGCTGGTGACGGAGAGCCCCTATCTGGAACCGTTGGCGCCGTTCTTGTCCCGGCTGAAATCGGTGAAGCGCGTGATAACCCTGAACTCCGGCGGTGGGGCCGACTTCCTCAGCTACAGTGACATGATTGCGGACAGCCCGGATGGACCGGTGGCGGGAGTGGAGATAGGCCCTGATGACCTGGCCCATATTGCATATAGCTCGGCGCCGGCCTACCGTCCCAGAGGGGCGATGTTGGTTCACCAGGACATAATCACCTCGGCGGAGCTATCGGCAGAGGCCGTCCAGCAGACGGAAAAAGATGTTGAGATGCTGTTTGCATTGCCCCTGCACCACGCCTTTGGCCTGATTATTGTCTTCCTGGGGGCGTTGGCCAGGGGCAGCACCGTGGTCATGCTGCCCGGAGTGTCGATTGATGAGCTTACTCAGGTTATCGAGCGGGAGAAGGTTACTATCTTCATGGGGGTACCCTTCGTCTTCGAGTTGATGCTCCGCGTGGTGGAACAGGAGGAGTTAAAGAGTGATTTGAGCTCGCTGCGTTTGTGCCTCAGCGCCGGGTCAACCCTAAACACCGGGACCATGGAGCGTTTTCAACGGGTCTTCGGCCTGGGCCTTGCCCAGTTCTACGGTCTGACGGAAGGGGTATCGGCGGTGACTTACCAGTCTCGTGGTGGCGCTGATGATAAGCTCACCTCGGTCGGTAAACCTTTGCCCGGCTATGTGATTAAGGTAGTGGATGATAGCGGCAAGGAGTTGGCCGTCAACCAGGTGGGCGAGGTGATTGTGCGGGGGCCAATAATGAAGGGCTATTACCGCAATCCTAACGCGACGGCTGAGGTAATCAAGAACGGCTGGCTCTATACCGGCGACCTGGGCCGAATCGATAAAGACGGCAGCCTGTTTCTGGTGGGCCTGAAGAGAGAGATGATTATCACCAAGGGTCAAAACATCTTTCCCACGGATATTGAGAAGGTGTTGCGCTCTCATCCGCAGGTGGCTGAAGCGGCGGTAGTGGGCGTTCCTGACGAACTGCGCGGCGAGGTAGTCCGGGCTGTTATCAGTTTGAAGCATGGCGTATCTCTCACCGACGCCGATATTATCCGCTTTTGCCGGGAATATCTGGCCGATTATAAGTTGCCGCGGCAGGTCATATTTGTGAAGTCCCTGCCGAAAACGGCTGCAGGTAAGATTAGCAAAGAAGCACTCAGGGCCCTTTTATTCCACCCGAATCCAGTCCAGTCCCACTAAGTCCCTATTCTCCCCGTCCTCTTTTTAAGCTGGTTCTGTTCGTTTTTTCCCGACAGGTCGGGACTAGGCAATCTCAAGGACATTATGCGATTGCTTCGTTTCACTCGCCATGATTTTGATTTCGACCAAAGAATAATAAATTGAGTGTTGGGATGCTTGAAAGCGCTGGAATTGTTTGCTATTATGGTCATACATCGAAGGTCTAAGTATAAAAGCGGAGGGTATTGTATATGGCGCAGCGGCTTGATTT
>JAUYDJ010000029.1 GCA_030690025.1 Chloroflexota bacterium
TGCCCCCCTTCTTAAAATACTTCGCTTACCAGTTTGTTTAAGCCCTTATCTCCTCGCGCATGAACCTGGCATAAGAAATAGCTAACAGAATTGTGGTCAGCGCCACGATACTCACCAGGTTAGGCCAGACTATAAGCAGGCTTTGTCCCAGTGACAGAGGCGTTGGCAGTAATCCGGCGCCACCGCTCCCCAGAATCTGAATTGTTTGCCCCAGCGTCCGGGCGCCCGGCACCAGCAGCACTGATACCGCCTCCTGGTAAAGCCGGACCGGCGAGAACTGCAGCACTGTGCTCTGCACGCCCAGGTTTTTGAGCAGGACCTGGGTAGTCGAGTTCTGGTCCACCGGCACCATCCCGTTGGCCACAATCCCGGCAATCATGGGCATAAAGAAGAAAAGGAATATCCAGATGGCTAGCGACGCCAGCACTGAGGTAGCTACCCGGCGGAAGAAAATGGAGAACAGTATCGATAAGCCCAGCCAGAATGCCCCGTAGAAAATGGTGATTGCCAGGTAGAATATTAGCCGGTTAATCTCTTCCGGGCCAGGGGGGACGCCAATCATGCTCAGTCCGGCTCCCGCCACTATCACCACAATGCTGGTCATCATAATGGCAATGGTCACCACCCCGGACAGGAATTTTCCGTTGATTACGGCGTCGCGGTAGATAGGCTGGGACAGGAGGCGGCTCATGGTGCCGGTATTCCTCTCCTCGTTGATGGCATCAAAGCCAAGGGCTATACCGACTATCGGCACAAAGAAGATGGCAATGAGGTTGAGAAACTGGAGCATCCCGGGTAGATTCGGGTCGGAGGTAGTATAAAGATTGAGAAAAACGAACTCGGTAGTCCCTGACATCTCCCCCCGCATGTTCTGATTGTCCACGTACAAGGTGAACAACCCGCCCAGGAAGACCATGGCAAACAATATGATAAATCGCCAGCTGGTAAAACTATCGGCCAGCTCCTTGCGGAACACTGTCATCAGTCCACGCATCTCAGACCGCCTCACCAAAGTATTTCATGTATATATCCTCCAGAGCGTAGCTCTGGATTTTCATCTGTACCAGCAACCCGTCAACCGCCACGATTTCCCGGGCTATCTGCGGTCTCAGGTCCTGCGTGCAGCTTATTACCATCGTGTCTCCGGAGGTATCCACCTTGAGGACGCCCTTAATCTGCTTGATACGCTCCACAATCCTGGAGGTAATTTCCGTAAGCTGGACCTCCACCTTGAATTTCCCACCGGCAAAGGCATCCCGGCCGAGCTTGTCTACTGTGCCTTCCGCCACCAGTTTGCCTTTGGCCAGTATCCCCACCCGGTTGCAGCTTCTTTGCACCTGGGTCAGCTGATGGGAGCACAGGATAATGGTCATTTTCTGCTCTTTAGCTATCTTGCCAATCAGGTCGAGAACCTGGTTGACGCCTTCCGGGTCGATACCGCTGGTCGGCTCATCCAGGAAGGCAACCTTAGGCATCTTGATGAGTATATCGGCGATGGCCAGGCGCTGCTTCATGCCGCGGGAGAACTCGCCTACCCGCTTTTCCAACACGTCCGACAGGCCAACTACGGCCAAAGCATCGTTAATCTTCTGGTCAATAACCTTATCGGGAAGGTCGTTCAGACGGGCGGTATAAGCCAGGTTGTAGCCGGCGCTCAGGTCTTCATAAAACCCTATCTTTTCCGGGACATAGCCGGTGATTCGTTTGACCTTAAGAGGCTCCCGCGTGGAATTAAACCCGCCGATACGCGCCACGCCTGAAGTCGGCTCAGTAAGGCCGAGCAGCATAAGTATGGTAGTCGTCTTACCGGCGCCATTGGGCCCGAGGAAACCAAAAATCTCACCTTCATTTATGCGCAGGTTTAACTTATCAACTACGGTAGTCCCTTCATAGGTCTTGGTCAGGTCTACCGTTTCTACTACCGGTTCCATGCCCAACTCCTTAACGTCTCCCCAGTTGTCTGAAGAGTACGGCCAGACCGCCAATAACCACCAGCACGATGCCGATACCGGCCCACCCCCAGATAGTCGGGGTCAGCACGGTTACCCGGATATCCATGTTCTTGGTGATGTCTTTGTTACTGGTAGTAAGGGTTATCTGGTAATCACCAGCAATTGCCTTGGCGGGCGGTTTGATGGTGACATCGATGTCCTGAGTCTGTCCCGCCGCCAGAGAGTCTATGGTCTCCGGCTTATAGGTAATTACCCAGCCCTCGGGCTTGCTGGAGGTGAGATTGACTTTATCAAGGGGTGCGGAACCGGTATTCTGCAGCTTGATGGACAGGTGATTCTCACTGCCAGCGTCAGCATTAGTGTTGAGGCGCCCGGTCTCAGTGACCAGGTTAGCATCATACTTGGCGGTGACTACCGCCTTAAGGTCGACGCTGGCCTTCAGGTTCCCCGAGCTGGCGGTAAACTTAATTATGTAGTCACCCGGATTGGGCAATGCCCACGGGTACGGCACAGTCATAACCTTGACCTTATCCGGGACGGTCTGAAACGCCTGCAGCCGAATGGCTGATATCTGAATCTGGTCGTACTGCGGTTGAATTGTGGATACCCAGTCTTTGGGCACGTCAACCGTCAGTTCAAAGGTGCGGGCGGTTTGACCAAAATAATTAAGGTCAACCGTGAAGGTGAAGGTATCGCCAGACTTAGCCTGCACGGAAGGATACTGGGCACTGAGGGTAATATTGTCCGCTGGCGGTTGTGGCTCGCCTTGCGCCAGGGCAAGCTGGCTGCCCAGTCCGGCAAGTCCACCCACCAGCCCGATAGCTAACACCAGACCAAGAAGATAAGAAATTAGTCTAGAACCTTTCATGAACCGCTCCTCTGTTAGTAAATTCTGTTTATACTCAAATTGTATATAACGCACTTATTGTATATAACATAACCAGACAAAGTCAAATTGTTAGCTTCCGTCTTGCTTGCTCAATTACCATCAATAAGGTCTAACTACTCCCAGTTCCCCGCTAACGATATGGTTCATCACGGATGTCACGGCACTATCCGGTCAGGACAGATTGAATTCTGCCGCAGCGGGAACTCAGGCCTTACTGAAGACCTTCCTGATGTTGGCGTGCAGTCCGCCGCCAATCTTTTCGACGGCCTCATATCTGATTCGATTAAGCTCTTTCTGTTTTGCTTCAAAATCGGCGTGTGAGTAAAGCTTCTCGGGGTGAACGTAGATATCGTCCACCACCCGGATAGCTTTTGGTACCTGAAAGCCGGTCGGCGAGTCCATCCAGTCTTCCAGGCCGCCTCTCTGCAATGAGTCCAGTATACCCATGGTGAACTCCAGCCTTATCTGGTGGTAGTTGTAGAATGCTGGCTCACCAATCCAGCCGGTGTTCAGCAGGTAGAAATTCAGATGCGGCAAGCCCTTGATTATTTCGTAGAAGCGGTTGGCATGTTCGGCCAAATCCCCGGCCACAAACGGGTCGTAGAAAAACTCGCTCCTGATTGTGCCCGCTTTCGTCGGGTCACCCGCCGAGGACTCCATAGCCTGGCCCAGAATCATCAGGGCCGCCGCCTGCTCACAGGTTAATTTGGAAATGGCCGGGATGAGCGGCCCGCGGGTGATAAGAATCAGGTTATCAACGTTCTCCACGTCAATGTAGGGGCTGGCATGCATGAAATCTCGCCTTGAGATAACCGCCCGTCCGTTCGATGTCTTTTCGAGGTTGTAGAAGTCAAAGTCGCCGTCCTCGGTGACATAGACGTTCTCGCAGCAGGTATCCGGCTTCAGCAGGCCATAATAAATCTCCGTCTGTTCCCCGGGGTTAATACCCTCGGTCTTAACGAACACTCCACCCTGCTCAAATCCGTGAAACGAGCCATCCGGCATAAGAGTGCCGCCATCATCCTGCACCAGCCAGGATGTTTCCTTGCCCTTCCTGGCCAGAATGCGGCAGGTGGTGGTGGTCTTACCGTTGGCGCTGAGTGAGGTAAGCAGGGTGCGCCGTGTCTGGTAGTCGCCGTGCACCGATTGCAGGCAATCCTCGCGGCAGCCGGCGTGCAGAAAGATACCGCCCCGCCGCGTCTTGGCCACCCAGTCTTCGGCAGCAAAAACCCCCTTCTTGTACTCACCGATGTAGTTGCCGTTCCGGATTACCTTGACAAACCGGCCCTTGTCCAGCATGGCTAACCTTATGGTAATATCTTTTTGAGGCAGCGGCTTACTTTTATTGGTATCAAAAGCCTCGTCATAGAAGAATACTATCTGGTAGTCCGGCTCTTTTACCGGGCCCTTAGGCGCTATGAAGAGGTTTTTGCCCCCATAGGCAACATGGACAAACCGCTCCGGAACAATTACCCTGACCGTGGTCTGGCTATCGGTGTTGCCCACTACCCTGTCCACAGAAATCAGCCTCTGCTGGGACAGGGCCTTCTCACATTGCTCCAGCAGCTTGAGTTCAGTCTCACCAAAGGGGCAGTCCACGCTGTTCCGGGTGAACATCTGCGACCGCGAGGTAGGTTCGCTTTCCGCCACGAAGTTCCCGTATATCGTCTTCCGCGTGCCCGGCTCCTTCTCCATGAGCTGCCGGAAGACCTCCTCGGAGGGGTTCTCTATCAGCCGCCCTTCCGCCTTCGCTTTCTGTATAATCCGTTCCGCCGTCTGCACAAATAATTCCAGGTTAAAGTTCGTCACTTAAGTCCTTTCTTCAAATGTTGGAGGTTTGACCCACAAAATAATATTATATCATACATAAATGAAAATAGCCGATTTGAAGGCTACCACGGCACTATTTGCGCGCCTGGTGAATGGCCATGATGAATGCCTCGACCTGCTCGTCTGACCTGAACTTGGCCATATCGTAATGGTCGTGGTGCACCATCTCTTGCCTGGCCCTTACCGGGCGGGGTCTTGGTTCCTCCGCCGGGAAGCCGAGCGCCATCATATCATAGATTTCAAACTCTTCAGGAATCGCCAGCAGCTCTTTCATCTGACACTGCACATAAGGCAGGGCGGTGTTGGATACCCAGGAAGAACCAATGCCCAGGGCAGCGGCCGCGAGGTGCATATAGAGAAAGGCGTTGGCCAGGTTAGATTTGAATACCCCTTCCCCATTCAGCATTTTGGCACTCAGCGGCAGTGCATTCTTCATCCTGGTATCGCCGCAAAGGACGATGAGTACCGGAGCGGTGGCAAAAGCCAGCGGGTGGTCCAGCGGCTTACCATATACCGCGTGCCGGAGCCGGGGCTCACGGGTGAACTCCATGCGGTGGGCCAGGGCGTAGTCTTCCTCGACCAGTGCCACAAT
>JAUYDJ010000100.1 GCA_030690025.1 Chloroflexota bacterium
AGACAGAAAGGCGTTCAGCCTGAAGGCTTCAGACAGAAAGGCGTTCAGCCTGAAGGCAAGGTCCTTTCTCCTCTCGCGATTATACTCTGACCCTGCCAAACCTTCCTAACCTAAAGTGTCCAGTCTCAAGGGTTCACTCCAATATATGGCTAGACACCGGAAGGAAGAGAAGCTATTGCGGTTGCAAACAAAAAACCCAGCCAGCATTAGCTGGCTGGGTTTTTTGTTATAATGACAACATCACTGATGCGATGCTGATTTTATGAGGCGTGACTATGATGAAGGAGATTGAAGATGAGTCCAAAAACAGAATCTGCCGTCAGGACCATTGACACCGACGTGCTGGTCGTCGGGACGGGTGGGGCCGGACTAAGGGCCGCCATCGAGGCGAGAAGGTATGGGGTTGATGTCCTGCTGGCGGACAAGAGCCTGATTGGCCTGAACAACAACACGCGATGGTCGGGGGCAGGTATCCGGGCGGCGTCACGCGGCGGGGTCGGCGCTGGTATCAACTCACCGTATGATTCTCCCCTGGAGCACCTGAAGGACAGCCTCCGGGTGGGTGGGTTCCTGAATGACCAGCGCCTGGCGGAGGTCTTCTGCTTTGACGCCCCATCCCGCGTGCTGGAGCTGCTCGACTTCGGCCTGGAGAACCTGTCCGACATGATGATGCACTGCTCGTTCCCCCACGGCACGGCCATAGTCAACCCTTTGCTGGTCACTATCGCCAAAATGGGTGTCAAGACCTACCGGCGGCTGTTCATACTCGATTTAATCAGGGAAGACAATAGCATTGTGGGTGCCCTGGGGTTCGACCCCGGTCGAGAAAAACTCGTGGTCATCAGGGCTAAATCGGTTATCCTGGCTACGGGTGGCGCCGGCGAGGCTTACGCGCGGAATGAGACCGCGACGACATCCACCGGAGACGGCTATGCCCTGGCTTACCGCGCCGGGGTGGAACTGCAGGATATGGAGATTGTGCATTTTGAGCCGTATGTCCATGCCGAGCCTGATTTGCCGATGATGGACCGGCACGAATCGCGGGCCGGCGGCTTTGGCATCCTGCGCAATAAATTCGGCGAAGACTTTCTGCCTGACTATATAGAGCGCATCGGGCCGCCCGGCGGCGCTTTCCATGAGCAGTTCGGTGTATTCATGCCTGACATCCGTGCCCACGTATCACGGGCAATGGCGATGGAGGTACATGAGGGACGGGGAGATAAGGACGCGGTATTCTATGACCTGACTCACGTCTCCGAAAAAGTATGGCAGTCGGACATACCGTCGCAATACCTGCGCTGGGTGCTGGCCCGCGGCTACGACCTTAGAAAGACGCCTATTCATGTCTTCCCGGCGGTTATTTGCACCCTGGGAGGCATCTGCATCAATGAAGAGTGTGAGACCAGCCTGGCCGGGCTTTATGCCGCCGGCGAGACTACCGGCGGCGTGCACGGCGCCATGCGTCTGAGCGGCAACGCCCTCGCCGGCACTATTGTTTTCGGGGCCAGGGCAGGCCGGAGCGCCGCCAAACGGGCCCTGTCCATGACGCTGCCGCAGTTGAATTCTAGGTCGATTGAACAGGGGAAGAAGATAGTCGAAACCGTCCTGGAACGTCCGGCCAGCCGCGAAGGCGACCCGGATGAGATAACCCGGCAAATCAAGTCGATAATGTGGAACAAAGTCGGCATACTCAGGAACAAGGCAGGCCTGGAGTCGGCCATTCGCGACCTCGACCGGATTGAGAGTGAAAACCTGCCCGGCCTCTTCGCCCGCAGCGGATCAAAGGTGAGGTCGGCCTGGGAATGTATTAATATGCTCACTACCTCTCAGATGATAGCCCGCGCCGCGCTGCTCAGGGAAGAAAGTCGCGGCGGACACTACCGGCTGGACTTCCCCTTGAGGGATGACCGCAAGTGGCTCAAGAACATAATGCTCAAGCAGGCTGACGGCGGGATGAAGCTGACCACGCAGCCGGTGGTTATGACGCTATGCCGGCCGGGTGAGATGCCTGATGACAGCCCTATCGCCCGGGCGCTGGCGGGAATAGACAGACTGAATGTTAAGAGAGTGAGAGGTAAAGCGTAATATGCTGAGTATAGTCATTGACGAAGAAAAGTGCTCCGGTTGCGCCCTGTGTGTTGAGGGATGCTTTGTGCCCTGCCTGGCGCTGGACGAAAGCAAAAAGAAAGCGGTTGTGGTGGACCGGGATGGCTGCCTGGTGTGCCGGACGTGTGAAGATGTCTGCCGCTCCAAAGCTATTAAGATTGTGTTTGCCGACTGGCCCGGCTTCCCCCAGGACCGCATATCCAGGGTTCTGTAAACGTCTGACTACACGCGTGCTGCTATCTTCCGGGTGCCGACTACCTGGAACAAAGCGCCGGTCACCAGGGGGTCGAACTGGGTGCCGCTGCATCTGCTCACTTCCTCGAGCGCCTGCTCCCGTGGCAGGGCCGCCCGGTAGGGCCGGTCCGAGGTCATGGCGTCAAAAGCATCCGCGGCTAATACTATTCGAGCGCCCAGGGGTATAGCCTCGCCAGACAGCGTCTGGTCGGCACCGCTGCCATCGTAGTTATCGTGGTGGTGCAGGATGATATTCACCACCCTATCATTGACCAGCGGCCGCACCAGGTCGGGACCCACGATGGCGTGGGTCATGATATGCTGGTATTCATCCGGGGTCAGCTTGCCCGGTTTATTCAAAATCTGCGGGTCCACGGCAATCTTGCCGATGTCGTGGAGGAGAGAACCCCAGTGCAGGTCTTCCAAGTCACCAGCGGAGAGGTGGAGCTGCTGGCCTACGGCCAGGGCAATATTGCTGACGGACCGGGAGTGGCCGGCAGTATAGCGGTCGTTAGCTTCTAGCGCGTTGATGAGCGTCTCAATAGCGCTGAGAAAGTACTTTCTAGTTTCGGTGGTCTTTTCCTCAGTCACTTTTTGAGCCAGACCCTGCTGGTACTCCCGAATCTGAAGCTCCAGCCGCCTCTTCTCCAGGGCCCGGCCGACGCTCAGCAGCACTTCGTTCAGGCTGAACGGCTTGCGGATGTAGTCCTGGGCGCCGTCTTTGATGCATCGCACGATGACGGTGGTATCAGTGAGTCCGCTGGCCATGACGACCGCTGTCTGGGGGAATTTAGCCCGCATCTCAGGCAGCGCCTCGCTACCCAGCTTACCCGGCATGTTAATGTCCATGACCACCAGCTCGAAAGGGTTGACTTTCAGTTGGGACAGGGCCTGGTCGGCGCTGCCGGCCTCGCCGCAACGGTAGCCTTCTTTAGACAGCTTCATATTGAGAACTCTGCGGATAGTTTCCTCGTCGTCCACAATGAGGATGTTTTCTCCCTGCGCAATAACCATTGCCTCAGTCCCTCCCTTGGTCATGGTACTTTTGTCAGCATATTCAGTCTGACACCGGCGGGATAAACAAATGCTTAATTTCAGTGGTGTCCAGATAAATATTTCGTAAAAACTGTGGGACCAGGGTGGGGAGTGTGTGGTAATTGGGGCAGAAATGCCCAGCGGTAGGGGTGATGGAGCCGCCCCAAGCAGGACTAGCTAGTTGAGGCGGCTATATCTCAGTCTTTGTAGGCTGGCTCTATGCCGCTAGCCAGATCAGCTTTTGAGGCGGTTACGTCAGTCAGATTGCCATCTTCCATTTTGAAGGCGCGGCTGGCATAGGCAATCAGGTGCAGGCTGTGGGTTATCATCATAATGGTCATACCGCCGGCGTGTATTTCTTTGAGCAGGGCCATGATTTCCTCTTCCGTCTGCTCATCGAGGTCGCTGGTAGGCTCATCAGCCAGCAGAATCTCCGTTTGAGTTATCCATCCACTTTAAGTCCACCCGCCCGTTGTTGACCAGGGTAGCCGTAAGGTTGGTTGGCCCCAGCGGTGCGGCGCTGGCGGTGTGGGGTGCAACTGAATTGGACGAAACGAGCAGAATTGCCAGAGCCATGGCAATTCCCAGGAATCTAAGTTGACGAGCTTTAGTCATCGTATTTTTCATGGTCCTCTTCCACCGATACCCGACTGCCGCGGGTCCTGCCCTTTCTCCTTTTTACGTAGCGGCAGGTATCTTAATGTTGTTTGCGGTTATCCCCATTTGTTTTGATAAAACATCCGCTTTCGCCAGCATATCCGTAAACTTACGTAGTTCACGGGGAGTATACTACGTAATTTTCCCCGTCATCGCTATAAGCGGGGACGGGAGTGAGGCTGGGTGGATTAAGGGTTAGCCCTTATTGACAACTCCTTCAGGCTCAACTAGGATTGTCTTTGAGGGCACTGTATCAGGGAGAGCCATGAAGGTAGTCCTGCATATATGCTGCGGAGTTTGTGCTGGGGCGGCCGCGGAGAGGTTGGCCCGGGAGGGGCGCCAGGTAAGCGGTTTGTTCTACAATCCCAACATCTACCCGGCCCGGGAATATAAAAAGCGCCTTGAGGTGGCCAAGAGGGTAGCCAAAGAGCTGGGATTTCCTCTGGCAGCAGCCGCTTACACTCCGGAAGCCTGGTTCGAGGCGACCCGTTCGCTGGAGAATGAGCCGGAGGGAGGCAGAAGATGCGAGGTCTGCTTCCGGCTAAGATTAGAGCGGACTTATCAGTATATGAAAGACTGCGGCGCGGATGCGTTTGCCACCACCTTAACCATCAGCCCCCACAAATCCGCCGCGGTAGTCAACCGGGTAGGCTGGGAGGTGGGCGGCGATAGCTTTCTGGAGAGGGACTTCAAGAAGCAAGAAGGTTTTAAGCGGGCCATTGAGCTGGCTAAAACATGGGCGCTCTACCGGCAGGACTATTGCGGCTGCATGTACAGCCTGAGAGATAGGCAGCTTGTCCGTAATTTGAGCCCGGGCAGGCCGAACAGCAAGGAAGAGGCCAAAGGAGGTAGCGACCATGCTTGTGATTGCTAATAACATCACCACCAGGAATGCCCAGGTTGACCAGCAGCTGCGGCGGTGGAAAGAGGGCGCCGAAGCCGGGGCGTGTTCCCCCGCTGAGGTGCTTGAGGAGATGGCCCGGCAGTGCGTAAAGGCGGGTGCTGATATACTGGAGATAAATATCCAGCAGCACCACGACCGGCCGGAAGTGATGGAGTTTGCCGTCAAAGCCGTCCAGCAGGTGACCGACCGTCAGCTTTGCTTGAGCTCCAACAATCCCGAAGCCCTGGAGGCGGGGCTTCGTATCTGCAAGCGCCCGCCACTGGTCGACTATGTATCGGTGGAGGAGGCTAGGCTGCGGCAGGTACTGCCCCTGGTGGCCCGGCACGGGGCTGATGTGGTACTGCTTATCACCGACCCGGCGGCGCTTACCGATGCCCAGGGAATGCTGAAGAAAGCGGCGGTGCTGGTTGGCGCGGCCAATGAATCGGGGATAGCAAACCGGAGTATCCTGATTGACCCCGGGCTGCTGCATGTCACCAGCGAGGCAGGGCAGCGGCACCTCGTCGAGGTGGCGGAGTTCCTGCGCGCTCTCCCGGAGATTTTTGACCCACCGGTGGGTAGCACCTGCTGGCTGAGCAATAGCTCGGCGCTGGCGCCGTGGCG
>JAUYDJ010000234.1 GCA_030690025.1 Chloroflexota bacterium
TGACCAACGCCTGAAAGAGAGCCAGGCGCAGCTGATTCAGGCGGAAAAGCTGACCTCGCTGGGGCAGTTGGCCGCATCCGTGGCCCACGAGGTCAACAATCCCCTGTCCGGTGTCCTGGTCTATACGCAGCTCCTGGCCAAAAAAATTGCCGCCGACAACATCGCCAAAGAGGTCACATTGGGCTACCTGAAGAAAATGGAGACGGAACTCACCCGCAGCACCCGTTTAATCAGAAACCTCCTCGATTTTGCGCGCCAGTCCACTCCCAGTTTCCGCGAAGTGGATATTAACGAGGTCATTGGCCGGGCTTTCGAGCTGGCGTCTCACTCGGCGCAGCTGCAGCACATCGAGGTATTGAAAGAGCTTGACCCCAATTTGCCGAAGCTGATGGCTGATTTCGACCAGTTGCAACAGGTCTGCACCAATCTCATCCTGAACGCTATCCAGGCTATGCCCCAGGGTGGACGGTTGACCATACGCACCGCAACGGATGACAGATGGGTAAAGATAGAGGTCGTGGATACCGGCTGCGGCATATCCAAGGAAAACATGGCCAAGCTGTTTACCCCTTTCTTCACCACCAAGCAGCAGGTGAAAGGGGTCGGCCTGGGCCTGGCGGTGGCCTACGGCATAATTCAGCGCCACCAGGGACGGATAGAGGTGCAGAGCGAGGCAGGCAAGGGCAGCACCTTTACTATTTTTCTGCCGCTCAATACCCTGCCCAAGGGATAGACTTTTGATAATAGGGTCACTATGGTAGTGACTGAGCAGAAAGAAGGAGGCAGAGATTAATAGACTCCCCATACTCGTGGTGGATGACGAACCGATTGTCCGTGAGTCGCTGAAGGACTGGCTTGAGGACGCCGGCTATCAGGTGGCCACGGCTGAGACCGGCGAAGAAGCTCTGGAGATGGTCGCCAAGCAGGAGTTCGGCGTGGTGGTACTCGATGTCAGATTACCGGGCAAGACCGGTATCACCATCCTGAAGGAATTGAAGACCGTGAAGCCCGGGCTTAAGTCCATCGTGATAACCGCCTATCCTTCCACGGAGCTTGCCGTGGAAGCATTAAAGCTGGGCGCTGTCGACTACCTGGTGAAGCCGGTAGCGCCTGATGACCTGGAGAAACTTATTCGTGAGACACTCTTGAAGTGTGAAAGCAAGAACAAGGAGGTCTGAGATTATTCACAGGAACGCGATACTGGTGGTGGACGATGAGGCAATTGTCCGTGAGTCAATCAAGGACTGGCTGGAGGACGCCGGCTACCAGGTAGCCACGGCTGAGACCGGCGAGGAGGCCCTGGAGCTAATCGGGAAGCGCGACTTTGGCTTCATGATACTTGACATAAGGCTGCCAGGTAAGACCGGCATCGAGGTGCTGAAGGAGGTAAAGGCGCAGCGTCCCTGGATAAAGTCGGTCATTGTCACCGCTTACCCATCGGCGGAGACCACGGCGGAGGCCGCCAGGCTGGGTGCTATCGATTACCTCATCAAGCCGGTTGTCCCCGACGGGCTGGAAAAGCTCATCCGTGAGACGATTGAGTCGGCCGGGCGGGAGCCGACCGTGACTACCGTAGAGGTGCGTCCTAAACCTCCCGTAAAAGCGCCGGAAATTAAGCGGTCGGTTGTTATTACCCGGGAGGGACTGAAGACACTGGTGGAAGGACTGGCGGAAGACATGGAGGTGGTGGGCGTTAAGTCCAGGAACGGCAAGTATGACTACGATAAGATAACCGCTTTTGCGGAACTCAGTCTCAACTATGATGTCTCGGTGACGCCGCCGACCCGATACCTGCTGCCGCCTTTAGAGACCCTGTTCAAATTCAAGCTCGGCGCTGCTCTGGAGCTAAAACCAGCGGCAGATACAACCCGCCGGGCCATTATAGGCGTGCATCCCAGCGATATCAAGGCCATGGAGATGCTTGACGAGGCTTTCATGGCCACTAACCCCGACCCCAACTATCACGCCCGGCGGCAAAACACCGTAATCATCGGCGTTGACTGCCTTAATCCATCGCCCAAATCATTTGCCCCCAGCATGGGCACTCATCTGGCGGAGACCGGCTTCGACTTGCTACTGACGGATATCGGTGATGATAGATATGTGGTCAATGTAGGCTCGGCGAAGGGCGATGAGTTGCTGGAGAAGCATACAAAGGTCAGGGAGCCTACCGGCGACGAGATAGCCCGGCAGAAGGCAGTCAGAGACGAGGCATTCTACAAGTACCGGCTGTCGCTTAACGTGCCGCGGGAAAGGCTGCCCAAGCTCCTGGACGACAGCTACGACAGCCCTTACTGGGAATCACGCAGCGCCACCTGCCTGAGCTGCGGCTCCTGTGTCATGGTCTGCCCCACCTGTTTCTGCTTCAACGTGCAGGACGAGGTGGCGCTGAACCTGAAGGATGGGGAACGCCTCCGCCACCGCGATGGCTGCACGCTGATTGATTTTGCCCGGGTGGCCAGTGGTGAGAATTTCCGCCACGACAAGGCCAGCCGGTTCCGTCACCGGATTTACCGTAAGGGCAAGTATATCCTGGAAAGATACGGCCGGATTGGCTGCGTGGGCTGCGGCCGCTGCGCTACCGCCTGCCTGGCCGATATCGCCAGCCCGCTGGAAGCCTTCAATGCCCTGGCGGAGTCGGCCCGGATTCAGGAAGCAGCGCGGCGGGTAATCAGCGAAATCCAGCCCAGGACGGAGCTTTACACACCCCGCCCCGCCGAGCTGGTCAGGGTGAGGGAACTGACTGCGAGAGAGAAAGTCTTCGAGTTCAGGTTCAAGGACGGGAGCGCCCTGGGACAGCTTCCCGGGCAGTTTGTCGAGGTCTCGGTAATGGGCGTGGGTGAAGCGCCTATTTCTATCTCCACCTCGCCTACCCGGGGTAAGTCTTTCCAGCTGGCGGTAAGAAACGTTGGCGACGTGACCAATGCCCTGCACAAGCTCCAGGCGGGAGCCGTGGTTGGCATCCGAGGGCCGTTCGGCAACGGCTTTCCAATTCAGGCTCTCGAGGGACGCGATGTCTTATTGATAGCCGGGGGTATCGGCCTCTTCCCGCTGCGGTCGCTGCTGCAGTTCATCCTTGACCGGCGGGACTCTTTCAAGCGGGTTATCCTGCTCTATGGGTCCAGGTCGCCGGCGGAGCGGCTCTTCCCGGAGGAGCTTGCCGACTTGAGCCAGCGCCGCGATATTGAGTTCCACGAGACGGTAGACAAGGGCGACGCCACCTGGCAGGGTAACGTGGGCGTTATCACCACGCTCATACCGAAGGTAAATATCGACCCTAAGAAGACTATCGCGATAGCCGTGGGCCCGCCCATAATGTACCGCTTTGTCATTGGCGAGCTGAAGAAGCGGGACCTCGCCGATGACAATGTGATAGTATCGCTGGAGCGAAGGATGAAATGCGGCGTGGGTAAGTGCGGCCACTGCCAGATTAATGGCGTATATGTCTGTCAGGAAGGGCCGGTCTTTACCCTCACCCAGCTCAGAAAAATGAGGGAAGCGGTGTGATGAAGCCTAAAGTAGCGTTCTTTGATTTTTCCGGCTGTGAAGGTTGCCAGCTGGATGCCCTCAACCTCGATGCCGGGGATGTGGTCGACCTGCTCAACGCGGTGGACATTGTCAACTTCCGCGAGGTCATGACGGAGCGGGCCGACGACTACGATATTGCCTTTATCGAGGGCAGCGTTACCCGGGAATCAGAAATAGCCCGTCTGCAGAAGATACGCAGCCAGGCCAAGGTTCTCGTCGCCCTGGGCGCATGCGCCAGCATCGGGGGAGTGAACTGCCTGAAGAACCACCTGCCCATGGAAGAGGCCCTGCGCATAGTTTACGGGGATAAAGCCGGCTACTATGACACCATTCCGGCGCGCCCGGCTAACGCGGTTGTCGCGGTGGACTACTACGTGCGGGGTTGTCCTCCCGTCACCGGTGAGCTGGTCAAGGTGGTTAAAGCTCTGCTGCTGGGTAAAAAGCCCGAAATACCTAACTTCCCGGTCTGTGTGGAGTGCAAGATGGCGGGCAACATCTGTGTTTTTGAAAGGGGCAAGACTTGCCTGGGCCCGGTAATCAGGGCGGGCTGTTCGGCGATATGCGTCACCAGCGGCCGGCACTGTTGGGGCTGCCGCGGCCTGGTGGATGAGCCTAACGTAGACTCCGAGAAGGACATACTTCAAAAATATGGCCTGACCGTGGCGCAGGTGGTGGAGAAGTTCAAGATTTATAACACTTATGGGGACGTGGCGAAATGAAATCAATAAACCTGAAGGTGAATCAAATAACCCGGGTAGAGGGACACGGCAACATTGTGCTGAAAGTGTCTGGCGGCAAGATTCAAGAGCTTAAGTGGGAGGTTACCGAGTCCCCACGCTTCTTTGAGGCCATGATGCGCGGCCGCTATTACGAAGATGTGCCCTACCTTGCCTCCCGCATCTGCGGCATCTGTTCCATCGCCCATACCACCGCCTCAATCCAGGCCGTCGAAGCGGCTTTTGGCATTCAACCCTCCGCGCAGACCATGCTGCTGCGCAAGCTGCTGTTTAATGCCGAGCTGCTGGAGAGCCATGTGCTGCATGTCCTGTTCCTGGCCGCCCCCGACTTCCTCGGCGCGGGCAGCGTCTTCCCCCTGCTGCAAACTCATCCGGATATTGTCGTCATGGCGCTGCGGTTGAAAAAGCTGGCCTATAACCTGGCGGAGGCGCTGGCCGGCCGCAAGACACACCCCCTGTCCTGCGAGGTCGGCGGCTTTGCCAAAATGCCCGACCTGAAGGAACTTGAAGCCATCCGTAAGCGGCTGGAAGCGGCCCTGGTCGATTTCGATACCGTGGTGGGGCTTTATAAGGGCCTGCGTATCCCCGATTTTACCCGCGAGACGGAGTACATCGCTCTCAAAGACGCCGGGGAGTATGCCTTTATCAGCGGCGATATTGCCTCGACGGATGCCGGCATCATACCCCTGAGCAATTACCTCAAGGTAACCAATGAGTTCTGCGTCCCGCACTCTACCGCCAAGTATACCCGGCACAAGCGGGACTCTTACATGGTCGGGGCGCTAGCCCGGTTCAACAACAATCATAAACAGCTTCTCCCCCGCGCCCAGAAGGTAGCCGCCGAGCTTGGGCTTAAAGCGCCCTGCTATAACCCGTTTATGATAACGGTGGCCCAGCTGGTGGAGTCCTTCCACGCCGCCGAGGACAGCATCAACCTGATTGACCAGATACTATCGCGTGGGGTTGCAACCGAGGACAATGCAGTGAAACCAAAAGCGGGGAGGGGTATCGGTGCGGTGGAGGCGCCGCGGGGCATTCTATTCCATGACTACACCTTTGACAAGAATGGCGTGCTGACCAACGCCAACTGCGTTATCCCCACCAATCAGAACCACAACAACATACAGAAAGATATGGAGGCACTGGTGCCGCTAATACTGGACCGGCCTGAGGATGAAATCAGGCTGAGGTTGGAGATGCTGGTCAGGGCCTACGACCCGTGTATTTCCTGCTCAACGCATTGAGTCGATGGCTAACAGGAACACATGACCACTTGAACACTTCCTGAAAAGCGCTCCCCGGCGAGGGAAGGGAGAGCATGATAGACAAAGCTGCCGAATGGCTATCGCGGAGAGGCACCGCTCAGGGCATAAGAAGTCGCCATTTCTGGATAATCGCAGCTTTAATGGCGGTCTTCGCTGTTATCTATTACGTCGACCAGACCCCCTTTGTGAACACCCCTCCTTTCAATAACAGCTTCTTCACTACCATTCACGACCTGCACCGGACGCTGTTTTTCATCCCCATCATATACGCGGCGCTGGTATTCCGGGTGAAGGGCAGCCTGCTCACCTCGGGGGTTTTCCTTATTATCATCCTGCCGCGGGCGCTGCTATATTCGCCAAACCCCGACCCGCTGGTCAGACCCCTCCTCGTTGTTGTTTTCGTAGCGCTCATAAGCACTCTGCTGGCCTTTGAGCTTAACCTGGTCGACCGGG
>JAUYDJ010000178.1 GCA_030690025.1 Chloroflexota bacterium
GGATGACATCCAGGGTATCGTGGAGCTGATCGGCAAAGTCGGTGCGCTGGGCAAAGATGCCAAAGGCAGGCGGCCGCAGCTAAGGGTCAGCGTATCAACCTTTGTGCCCAAGCCGCATACCCCCTTCCAGTGGGTCGCCCAGGAAAGCGAGACACAGATAACTGCCAAGCAGGAGTTGCTCCTTCAAGGGCTGCGCCGGAAAGGGGTCAAGCCGTCCTGGACGGAGCCTGAACTGAGCCTGCTGGAAGCGGTGCTGTCACGCGGCGACCGGCGGCTGGGCAAGGTTATCTATAATGCCTGGCAGATGGGGGCCAGGTTTGACGCCTGGAATGAGTGCTTTGACTTCAGCAAGTGGCTGGCGGCTTTTGAGAAGGCCGGGTTGGAGATGAGCTTCTATGCCCACCGCGAGCGCCCACTGGATGAAGTCCTGCCCTGGAGCCATATTGACATCGGCGTTACACCGGCTTTTCTGAAGCGGGAATACCAGCGCGCGGTTTCGGGCAAGGAGACGGCGGACTGCCGCTTTGACATCTGCAATGCCTGCGGCCTGGAGCAGTGCCAGCCCACGTGCCGGCAGAAACTCAGCAAAAAGGCTGCCGAGAGTTCAACTTAAGCGTTCCTCTCGGTGTCTATTGATGCCCTTATCCAGAACATCTCACCTCACCCCCTGTATCCCCCTCTCCAGGGTTTGGAGAGGGGGGAAGATAATTTGAAGAGAGGGGGCTTTCAGCCCCCTCTCTTAGATACACTCCCCCTTCACTATTCTTAAAAGAAAAAGACAAGGGGGTAGGTCATAAATCTCAATTGCAGGCGGGGAGAGCTTAAGCGTTGGTGCCGCCGTCGACCAGGATATAGTGCCCGGTGATGTAGCTGGAAGCGTCCGAAGCCAGGAACAGCGCCGTCCCGACCACGTCCTCAGGCAGACCAACCCGTCCACCCAGGGGTACGGCCGCGTCTATCTTCTGCATCAACTCGGGGTTTGACCAGGTGCGGCGGTTGAACTCGGTCTTGACCATGGCCGGCGCGATGGCGTTGACCCGCACGTTGTACGGGCCCAGCTCCCGCGCCATAACCCGGGTAAGCATGGCCACGCCGGCTTTGCTGATACAATAGACGCCCAGCGGCGACATGGCCTTAAATGACAGCTGGGAAGCCATGTTAATGATATTACCCTTTTTCTGAGCCACCATGTGTTTCGCCACCGCCTGCGAACACAGGAAGTAGCCTTTGAGGTTGGTATTAATCTCCTTGTCCCAGTTCTCTTCGGTCACTTCCAGCATCGGCGACCGGATGCCAATGGCGGCGTTGTTTACCAGGATATCAATGACGCCGAACTCGGCCATTACCTGCTGCACCATAGCCTCGACTTCAGCCTTCCGCGAAATATCCGCCTGGACAACCAGCGAGCGCCGTCCCAGCTTGCGGATTTCCTCGGCTACCGTCTTCAGTCCGCCATCCTCGACCCGGCTGCAAACAGCCACGTCAGCCCCGGCTTCGGCCAGGCCTAAAGCAATGGCCTTGCCCATGCCCCGCTTGGCCCCGGTGACAATGGCTACCTTACCCCTGAGGGACAAATCAGGTATGCTCACGGCTTTGCTTCCTCCGCATTCTTAGGCACTTCCCCTTCAACATCAAAACAGGCGATGGAGACTATCTTATCGCCCTCATCAAGCTTCATTACCCGGACACCCTGGGTACCGCGGCCCATGGGGGTAATGCCCTGCTTGGGGTCCTTCTCTTTTACGGGCGTGCGGGTAACGATGCCCTCCGCCGATATAATCATCAGCTGCTGAGTAAGCGTGACCACGGCAGCCGCGGCCACTCCGTCGGACTTCTCGGTGACTCTAAACGTCCTGACGCCGCCGCCGGCACGGTGCTGGCGCGGATAGTCATCCACCGGGGTAATCTTGCCAAAGCCGCCCGAGCTAACTACCAGGACATAGCCATCCGGCCGGACCACATCCATACTGACCACCTGGTCGTCCGGGGCCAGGCGGATGCCGCGCACCCCGCCGCTGGTGCGAGAAGCGGCTCTCAGGTCGGTTACCGGGAAGCGGATGGACTCGCCTTTTTCCGTCACCAGAATGATATCGTCCTTTTCGGTCGCCAGGCTGGCGGCGACTAGCTCGTCGCCATCCGCCAGGTTCATGGCAATCAGCCCGCTGCTGCGCACCAGCGCGAAATTCTCCAGGGTCGACTTCTTAATTTCACCGCGGCGGGTGGTCAGTAACAGGTAAGAGTCCGGCTTAACGCTGGCGGTCACCGGCACCATGGCGGTGACCTTTTCGCCCTCGGGGATGGGGAAGAAGTTAACGATGGCCGTCCCCTTGGCAATGCGCGAGCTATCCAGCGGGATTTCCCAGCACTTGAGGCGGAAAACACGCCCCCGGTTGGTAAAGAACAGCAGGTAATCATGGGTATCAACCACGGCCAGGAGCCTCACCGCGTCGGCCTCCCGGGTGACCATGCCGATGATGCCCTTGCCACCGCGGTGCTGCGGGCGGTATTCCTGGGCGGGCACTCTCTTGATAGAGCCGCGCTGGCTGAGCGTCACGGCCACCCTCTGGTGCGGGATGAGGTCTTCCTCGCTGAGCTCGGTTACCTCTTCACCGCTGATTTGAGTGCGCCGCGCATCGCCGTACTTGGTCTTCAGGTCAGTCACGTCCTGCTTAACCAGCGCCAGTATTTTGTGAGGGTTAGCCAGCAGGTCTTCCAGGTAGGCGATGGTCTTTATGACCTGGGCATACTCTTCATAGATATTCTTCCGCTCCAGGTTGGCCAGCCGGCGCAACTGCATATCGAGGATGGCCTGCGCCTGGATTTGAGTCAGGTTGAAGTTGGCCATCAGGTGCTGGCGGGCAACATCGGCATTTTCCGCCTTGCGGATAGTCGATATCACCGCGTCGATATGGTCCAGGGCAATCTTGAGGCCTTCCAGGATATGCGCCCGGTCCTTAGCCACCTTAAGCTCGAACCGCGACCGCCGGGTGATAACCTGACGGCGGAAGTCAACATAATACTGCAGCGCTTCTTTGAGGCTGATTACCTTGGGCTGCCCGTCGACCAGCGCCAGCATGTTGGCAAAGAACGCCGACTGCATGGCGGTGAACTTGAACAGGCTGTTGAGCACCTGCCGCGGTTGCGCGCTCCGGCCCAGCTCAATGACAACACGCATCCCCAGGCGGTCAGATTCATCACGCAAATCACTGATGCCGGTGATTTTGCGCGTCTTGGCCAGGTCGGCGATGCGCGCCACCAGGGCGGACTTATCGGTCTGGTAAGGCAGCTCGCTGATTATTATCTGGTGACGCTCGGAGCCGGGGATTTCATCGATTATGGCCCTGGCCTGCACCACAATGCGGCCGTGTCCGGTGGCGTAGGCATTCTTGATGCCTTCCTGCCCCAGGATGATGCCGGCGGTGGGGAAATCAGGCCCTTTGACGAAGCGCATGAGCTCCTCAACGGTAGCCTCGGGGTTTTCAATGAGATAAGAGATGGCGTCACAGACCTCGCCCAGGTTGTGGGGCGGAATATTAGTGGTCATACCGACGGCGATACCGGAGCTGCCGTTGACCAGGAGGTTGGGCAGCCGGGCGGGGAGCACGGTTGGCTCCTGGAGACTGTCATCAAAGTTGGGCATGAAGTTAACGGTGTCTTTATCGATATCGACGAGCATCTCTTCGGAGATGGCGGTCAGCCTGACCTCGGTGTAGCGCATGGCCGCGGGCGGGTCGTTGTCCATGCTGCCGAAGTTGCCCTGGCCGTCAATGAGCGGGTAGCGCATGGAGAAGTCCTGGGCCATGCGCACCATGGCGTCGTAAACTGAAGTATCGCCGTGGGGATGATATTTGCCCAGTACATCGCCGACCACGCGGGCGCTCTTCTTATGGGGGCTGCTGTGCTTTAGCCCCAGGTTATCCATGCCATAGAGAATACGCCGGTGCACCGGTTTTAGCCCGTCCCGGACATCGGGCAGGGCACGGGAGACGATGACACTCATCGCGTAAGCGAGGTAAGAACTCTTGATTTCTACTTCTATATCTACGGGCCTGGTTTTGCCTAAGACCATACTCTAGTTAGACCTCCTGCTACAGTTCCGTTCAATCATGCTTGTTTCTAATCCGAAGTAAACTGTCATTGTTATGAAAAAGTCCTTCCCGGTTTCTACTACCTCACCCTCTTTATCCCGACAGCATCGGGGAGAGATTTTAATTTGCCTGTCAGCGTCAACCAAGATTGAGCAAAGACTTTACTCCTCATCCTCGGACTTTTCCTCTTCTTCCCCACCCTCGAGGGCTGATTCCTTGACGGGAATTTCCACGCCCTCCTCATCGATGATGGTGTAGCCGGGCGCTTCGCTGGCGGCTTCCTCATACTCCAGCCCGCGCTTGACCATACGGTCGCTGACATAAGTCCGGTCCTCGATGCCCCTCGGCGGGAAGGAAGGCATTCCCACCTGGTCGGGGTGCTGATATGTCTCGCGGACAATAACGATAATCTTCTGCTCGCTGGCGCTGACCACGGCCGCGCTGTACTTGTTGCCGCCAAACATGAGCTTGATGAGCCGCAGGGCGTGCCTGGGCTGAATTCCCCCCAGGTACTCGCCGCGGCCGTTCTCCGCAACCAGGGACGCGCCCTCAATCCGCAAATATACCTTGTCGCCGGCGACCATTTTCACCAGCACCTCGGGCGGCGCCAAACGGCTGAGCTTGACCACCCCCGCCTTACCAACCTCCTCGATAAACGACTGTGGTTCGGCAGTGCGTGAATCAGCCTCGGCGGTGACCACGGCTGCCTCCAGACGAGACATGCGCTGGAGGTTCTTTTTGGCAATAGAGTTATAGGGGTCAAGCTTGAGCGCTTTGCCGTAGGCTTCCCGCGCCGGCGTGTACTCGCCCAGTTCCAGGTAGGCCCGGCCCAGCCGGTTATGGGCATCAACATCGGTGGGAAAGTTACTGATGATGGTATTGTTGATATCTACCGCCTCACGCCACTTGCCCTGCATAGCTAAATCTATGGCCAGCTTGGTGCTGTGCCGCTTGAGCCTGAACTGTTCTTCTTCTTGATATGACATCGCCACTTCCTAATCTAGAGTGCGTAATTAACCACTTCATTCTAGCCAATACCACAGAAAAGTCAATATGGTTCAAAAGCTGGAAAATTGGCTAAGCCATGCTGACGGGGATTGTGGCTGAAGGGTGGGGTGTCATCATATTAGTTTAGCAAGAATAGGGCCGTTTATCAAGCCTATTCTCGCTCCAGCGAAGGGGGATAGCAATTTGAGGCTAACCGCC
>JAUYDJ010000208.1 GCA_030690025.1 Chloroflexota bacterium
CAGGCGGAAAGGCGCAATCTGCTGGAGCAGCCTGACCGGGTTATGGCAGGTGGCTTTCCAGAGCGGACGGTCCAGAATCTTGAACAGGTCCCGCGCCTCACCGTGCCAGCTCCACCACAGGTTATAGGCCAGCTCATTCAGCCCGATGATACGCCTGGGCAGCTTTTGCGCCGAAAGATTGTTCATCATTTTCCGCGACTACTTACATATACAGGTATTTACCAAGCAGCATCAAGAGTGCTCTCTCTCAAATAGACTGGGTATGGACACCCAACCATTATTTACGGTCATCTCTGGAGACGACTTTGGCTGGAGGGCGTCAGCTTTTGACCTGCTGTCGACGGCAGGCGTCCACCCGCTCCAGGAAATCGAAGTCCGCCATTATTTCGGCAGGTACCTCGCCCGGTTCCGGCGCCGCAGCGTCGTTCAGCCGGGAGACCAGGCCGATAAGGCTGCCCAGGCCGCGGAATACCCCGCCGAAGCTTATCTTCCCGGTTTCCAGGTCAATTTCGATTTTGTCTTCACGTTTTATCATGTCTCACCCCCGCAGGAAGTTGCGCACTCTTTCAGATTTTTCAGGAGATTTTACTTACATTTAGCCCTATTTGCCGCCGGCTCACAACCATGCTCTCTCCCAAACTAAATGGGTATTCTCACCCAACAAAACGGCGGCAACAGAGATAAAGATGGCAGCGAGGTCAGGTGCTGCCAGGCACCCGGCGCAACGCTGCCATCTTATGTCACCCCCCTTTGCCTCTAAATTAAGACCGAAACACCTCCTTTCTTAAAGATGTGTAGCCGTAAAGTGTCATTTAGAGCATTATTATGGCACTATATTGGTCATTTGTCAATACTTTCTTAAAACTATCATAAAACGCGCCGCACTGGAATTATTCGCCTTGATAATCTATACTATCTTTAATACGCAGCTAACCCTGAAAGTATTTCCCATTGGTTTTAATGGTTCTCTCAAAATAACTTCGATGACGACCAGACTGACTTTTCTCGGGGCTACCCAGAACGTAACCGGCTCGCGCTACCTGCTTGAAGCCAGCGGCACGAGGCTGCTGGTTGACTGCGGACTTCACCAGGAGCGGGAGCTGCGCGGGCGCGATTGGAGTCCTTTTCCCATCCCACCACAGAGCCTGGATGCGGTGCTGCTCACCCACGCTCACCTCGACCACTGCGGGTTGCTACCCAAGCTAGTGCGGGAAGGTTTCCGCGGCCCCATCCACTGTACGTCGGCTACCGCCGAAATCGCGGAAATCATGCTCATGGATGCCGCCAAGCTACAAGAGGAAGATGTTGAGTTCAAGAAAAGGCGCCATCTGCGCGAGGGCCGGAAGGCCCCCTACCCCGAAGTCCCTCTGTACACTGTAGACGATGTCAAAGCTTGTCTTCCGCAGTTCTCCCCGGTCAGATATGAGGAAGCCGTTGAGATAGGCAAGGGCATACAGGCCACCTTCCATGATGCCGGCCATGTCCTCGGCTCGGCTATGATTAAGGTCAGGGTGGGACGCAATGGCAGCGAGAGGACGATTGTCTTTTCCGGAGACATCGGCCGGGGTGACAAACCCATGCTGCATGACCCGGCCCGGTTTACCGAAGCCGACTACATGGTGGTCGAGTCCACCTACGGCGATAGGGAGCTGGAACCCACCGGAGATATGGCCGGCGCCCTCGCCAATGTGATTAATGATACGGTGAAAGCCGGCGGCAATATCGTCATCCCCAGCTTTGCCCTGGAGAGGGCGCAGGACCTCCTGTACTATCTCAACCAGCTCCTGCTCCAGAAACGCGTACCTCATCTGATGGTCTTTGTGGACAGCCCGATGGCCATCGCGGTTACCGGGGTATTCGAGCATCACCCCGAGCTGTTTGACGAGGAAATGGTCAAATTGATGCGCCAAGGAGAGTCGCCCTTCGAATTCGTCGGACTGAAACTGGTAAGCACCCCCGAGGAATCAAAAGCCATAAGCGGCATTACACAACCAGTCATCATTATTGCCGGCTCCGGCATGTGCACCGGCGGCCGGATAAAGCATCACCTGGTGGCCAATATCTCCCGTCCAGAGAGCACTATACTTTTTGTGGGCTACCAGGCCGTGGGAACCCTCGGCAGGCTGATTGTGGACGGCGCTAAAACGGTGCGGATACTGGGTGAGCAATACCCGGTAAAGGCCAGGATAGTGCAGCTTAACGGTTTTTCGGCCCACGCCGACCGTGACCAGTTGCTCGACTGGGTGTCCTCCCTGCAGAGACCGCCGCGGCGTATTTTCATTACTCACGGCGAAGGTGACGCGTCAGAGAACTTCGCCAGACTGCTGAGAGCCAGGACCGGCTGGGAGACCGCCGTTCCCGAGTACCAGGAGGAGTTCCTCCTGGACTGAGCACCAGCAACCTGCCGTTTGGCGCCGGGCCGTCTTATTAAGACAAAACAACCCGCCTGCGCTTTTCCATATTGCGTCAAATTAAACTTTTACCGAAGCCCTCCTTATTGCCTCATAATTCCGGTTACGCCTACACTTTCATCCTCGTTACCAATGCACATATCTATCTTCTCCCTCACCCCCTTTATCCCCTTCAGGGAGAACCCTTCAGGGTGAACCCCTCTCCCGCCTTCGGCGGACGAGGGGGAAGAGATTTTAAGAGAGGGGCGAAGCCCCTCTCTTTTCTATTCTCCCCCTTCCCAAACATAGGGGGATAGGTTGCCAACGTCAATAGGTTAATGAGAATTGCGATTTGCTTAGTGACACTAATTTTGACGCAACGATACCATCTTCGGTAACTTATGCTGCCTTTTCTTGACAAACGGGTAGGCTGGACTTTAGAATACGCAAAGCA
>JAUYDJ010000238.1 GCA_030690025.1 Chloroflexota bacterium
GCCGGCCACCGACGCCCGGCCGCAGTTCGTCCATACCCTTAACGGCTCAGGGCTGGCCCTGCCCCGGGTAATGATTGCTATCATGGAGAACTACCAGCAGGCCGACGGCAGCATTGCCGTCCCCGAGGTGCTGCAACCTTACGTGGGGACGAAGGTTATTAAATAAGTCACATGTCACCCTTCGTCCCGACCTGTCGGGACGAAGGGTCTCAGATTCTTCGCCCCGATTCCATCGGGACTCAGAATGACAACAACCACTTGACGTCCTTCGGGTTCTTTCGACATTAGGATTTATTCCAGATTTGACCCCACCGCCCCAAATTCCTATACTGGATGTAACAATAAACGAAAGGAGATTCTCATGGCGGATAGGTATGAAGTACTGGTCAGGGTAGTATCACAGAAAGGCAAATGCGTCCAGGAACATAAGGTCGGTGAAAAGTGGGTGCTGGGCACCAAGACACCGCAGGGCATCTGCATTTCGGCGTTTGACACCCTGCTCTCCAGCGCCCGGGTGCTCATGTTCGGCGGGTCATTCCCCTGGGAAAGCGACCCTTACATGACCACCATCGCCTGCTCCGACTCCGAGAACCCGGTGGTCTTTGAGCTGAGGCGGCTGCCCAAGAAGGCGGCAGCGACTAAGAAACCGGCAGCCAGGAAAAAGGTAACCGCTAAGAAAGCTACAGCTAAAAAGAAGGTCTAGCCCTGCGGAGGGGTGTCCGAGCGGGGTCATAAACGGGTTTTATCGGGGTTTATTCATAGCTTTTTAACTGGATAGAACCTCGTTTTGAAGCTAAAAAGCGAGTTGAAATGGTATTTCTTGCTGATTTTCAGAAATATTTATGTTAAATTATAGTCAAATACTTTATTTTTCGGGGGTTAATTATGGATACCGAGATGTGGTATCTCACGGACAACTTTAATAAGTTACCAGCTAAAGATGTATTGAAGAATGTCCTCGGAGATGATAAAAGGAACTATGAAAGAGCGGAACTGGAACTCATTGAAGATATTAAATTATTGGATGGTGCGATAACCCTTTATATTGAATCACTTCAAGCAGCGTATCGTCTTACAGAACATACGAGATACCTACATAACTCCCGATGAAATAAAGGCAGATGGTTTATATTTTCTATGGAAACTGTCGAAGAAGGCAGTGAAAGAAAATATAGGGTGACCCTTGCAAATCCCCCTCAAATTCTTTACTCTTAGATAAGGGTAGGTGATGGAGAATATATCGTGGGGGGTGGCCCTCGGGGCGGGGTTACTGTCTTTCCTGTCACCCTGTGTGCTGCCGCTAGTGCCCGTTTACCTGGCCAGCCTATGCGGCCCGGAGATATTTGAGGCCAAGTCCGGTGTGAGCAACTTCACCCTGTTCCTGCACTCGCTCAGCTTTGTGGTCGGGTTTGCGCTGGTATTTACCATCATGGGCGCCGGGGCCGGTCTGGCGGGGTCAATTATCACTTCTCACATGGGACTGGTACGGCGCATATCGGGCGGGGTGCTCATTGCCTTCGGGCTGGTCATGCTCGGGGCGCGCTGGCTCCCCTGGCTCAATTACGAAAAGCGTCTCGCGCCCTCGCGGAGCCGGGCTACCGGCCACCTGCGCTCGCTGCTCACCGGCGCGGTCTTCGCCCCGGCCTGGACGCCCTGCGTCGGCCCGCTGCTGGGCAGCATCCTCACCCTGGCCTACGGCTCGGGGACAGCCGGCTACGGCACCGGGCTGCTCGCCGTCTACTCGCTCGGGCTGGGCATCCCCTTCCTGGCCATCGGCGCGGCCTTCAACTTCACCAGCCCGCTGCTCAAGCGCCTGCGCCGCTACTCCGGTGTCACCTATATCCTGGGCGGCGTGCTGCTCATCGCCACCGGTATACTGGTGCTCACCAACCACCTTATTTGGTTTCCCACCTGACATGGGGGTAAAATGAAATAGTATGAACAAGGTGTTGAAAATAGCCGTCCTGTCCCTGATGCTCGTGGCCGGGCTGGCCGCCTGCTCTTCGCCGACTGAGCCGAGCAGCAACAGTGCCGCCCCCGACTTCAAGCTCGCCGACCTCAACGGCAACACGGTGGCGCTGAGCGACCTGCGCGGCAAGCCGGTGCTGCTCAACTTCTGGGCCACCTGGTGTCCCCCCTGCCGCGAGGAAGTACCCTTAATAGAGGAGATTAATCAGGAGTGGACGAGCAAGGGACTGGTGGTGCTGACGGTCAGCCTCGACGACAGCGCCGATACCGTGAAGGACTTCGTGCAGAACTACGGCCTCACTTTCACCGTGCTGCACGACCGGGAGCAGCGTGTGGCCCAGACCTACGGCATCCAGGGCATACCCACCACCCTGTTCATCGACAAAGATGGTAACATTCGGGCGAGGACGGTAGGCGCCTTCCCGAATAAGGCGGCCATCGAGACCGGTATCAAGAAGATAATGCCTTAAGGAGCCAAAAATGGGTGATATTCTGGATGAAGCCTGGGCGGTAGTCCAGTGCAAAGAGTGTCCGTGGTATAAAGCGTGCGTCATGCCGATGCGGTTTACCGCCGAAGATATCCGCCGCCAGATGGAGGCGTCAACGCCGGGCAGCGTGCCGCTGCAGATGGATGCCAACCTGCAGAACCTGCTGGGCAGCATGGCCACTGCGGCGCAGAACTCGCTGCTGGAGGGCTGCCCGGTCTTCATCGAGCGTCTGCGCGCCAATGCTAAACTGGCGCAGCGTATCAAAGAGCTTATGCACAACTGGGGCAAGGAAGAAAAACCGCCCGGCACCTAGCCGGGGCTAAGTTTACTTCGCTGGTGACCTGATATTTCGAGTGACTCATCCCCTTAATCCCCCTCTCGAAAGGGGAAGGGGATTAAGGGGATGGGGTCAAACATAAGAAGAAAAGCCAAGTCAATACAATAGAACTCAAAAAGAAGGAGGCGAATACCAAACTATGGATGTCATGCAAGCTATAAAAGAACGCCGCGCCATCAGAAAGTACCGCCCTGACCCGGTCAGTGACGAGGCTCTCCGCACCGTGCTGGAAGCGGCGCGCTGGGCGCCATCCTGGGGCAATAGCCAGTGCCTGAAGCTGATTGTGGTGCGCGACCCGTCAATAAAGTCGCAGCTAGCGGATACCCTCCGCAGCAAAACGCCCGGCGGCAAAAACTCGGCGACCGACGGTTTTAGAACGGCCGGCGTGGCCCTGGTGGCCTGTGCCGCTGACGGACTTTCCGGCTGTTACAAGGGCGAGCAGGGCGAGACCATACTGGCCACCGACAAAGGCAAATGGTGGCTCATGTTTGATGTGGGGCTGGCCATGCAGAACCTGACACTGGCCGCCCATGCGCTCGGCCTGGGGACGGTACACATCGGTATGTTTGATGCCGAAAAGGTGCGCCAGATTCTGGGTATACCGGAAAACCTCACTATTGTGGAAATGCTGGTGCTGGGCTGGCCTGATGAGAAACCAGCGCCCCGCCCGAGGAAAGAAATCAGTGAGTTCGTTACCTACGACAAATATTCTCGCTAGAGCGGCGCTCAGGTCTGCCGGCGGCGTTTGCTGATACCGAAGACAATAATGACCAGTCCGGCTAAAGCCAGCGCCACCCCGGCAATGTAAGCAATTACCTGCAGAAGCGGTTCGGTGAGCAGGCGTGAGACAATCCTGGCCAAGAGTAGCCCCACGCCTGCTGTTACTATCCCCGCAATCCAGTATCCGCTAAGAAGTCTCCTCAAGTTTTTCAGCTCAAGAGCGGTATCGCCGAAACATAGATGCCGGTAATTATGGCCGTGGTTATCACGCCGGCTACGTTCGGGCCCATGGCAAAGGGCAGAATCATGGCAAATTTATTCGCCTTGAAAGCCTCCTTCTGCGCTATCTTGGCACAGGTAGGTATACAGGAGACAGCGGCAATACCAATCAGGGGATTCACCTTCCCCTTGCTGAGCTTATAGTATAGCAAGCCGGCCAGAAGCCCGCCGATGCCGGAAAGAAGCAGGGCTACCATGCCCAGCACCAGCAGCTTGAGAACGGTGACATCGGTGATAATCTCCACGCTGAACAAAGTCCCCAGTATCAGGCCCAGGAAGAAGGTTGAGCCGTACAATAGCGGCCCCTCCAGGAACTCCCGGAACCTCTTGATATCCATCTCTTTAACCGCCACGCCCACAAAGAAGCTGGCAATCAGTGGTGCCGCCACCGGGAATAGCAGGCTCAGGACAAGCATAGCCACCACGGAAAAGGTGAATTTCTCCACGGCCGGCACTTCCGGTATTTCGCGCGGATTCATGGCTACCCCGCGCATACTCTTGGGTATCAACAGCCTTATCAAATACGGGTAACCCACGTAGGTCAGGCTCAGGTATACGTAAGCAATCACGGTTATCGGCACAAACAGGTGCTTGGCCAGGAGCAGGGAGGTATAGAGCACCATCGGGCCATCCGCCCCGCCAACCATGGCAATAGCGGCCGCTTCCTTCAGGTTAAATCCCCAGAGCATGGCAATGGGCAGAGTAAAAAGGGTGCCCAGCTCGGCGCCCACCGCCAGCAGCATACTGGACATAGGCTTGGCCATCAGGAAGTTTATATCGGTAATGGCGCCAATACCCATGAATATCAGGCAGGCGATTAAGCCGTTGCTGAAGGTGAAAGTATATATCGGTTGGAGAAAATCGATTTGAAGGATGTTCATGAGCTCGGTGGGGTCGCTCACCAGCGGGGATAAAAACAGGGTGCCTATCTTGCCGCCTTCCAGCAGCAGCATACCCGCATTTACCGCCACCATGCCCATTCCCATGGGTATAAGTATCAGCGGGTCCAGAATCCCCTTATGGGCCAGATATATCAAACCCAGGCCAACCAGGATAAGCAGAATGCGGATCAGGGATGTCTCCAGATTAGCCACAAAAAACGTATATATGCCCTGAAACATGTTCCAGAATAAATTAATCATGACCTATGCCTTTCTACAAACCCGCTTTACTTTTCCGCCGGACCGGCTTCCGCCCCTTTCTTATGGATAAGGCGGCACATGAGGCTTATCATGCCGGCCACAATTACCGAAACGACCAGGACCAGGATGTAGGCGAAAAAGACAAATCCAGCGCCGCCTAAAGCCGTATCAATGGTTATTTTCATGTTTTATACTCCATTCCAGGCAAGCCTTTTCTGAACGATTCAGTCCATAGCTCACTTCAGGACACCTTTCCCTCCTACCTATCCACAAAACAGCCGTCTAATTATAGCAGTTAAAAACGGGTTTTGCATCTTCAATAACGATACGAGCTTCCCGCG
>JAUYDJ010000266.1 GCA_030690025.1 Chloroflexota bacterium
TGGATGCCGCGGCAGATTTCGTGTCTTGTGCCGGTAGGTATGTTCAGCTCGTCGCGCAAGCAGCCCAGTTCAAGGCAATCCTTCAAACCGGATGGCGCTCCATTGTAGCCTGTAGCCAGGATATGCTTATCCCGCACCGCCACTGCACCAACATGATGCCTGCGGCAGGTAGCGCGTTCAGCCACAACTGAGGCAATCTTCAGAAAATACTCGTCCGTATCTGGTCTGGTCAATTTCATTGTTTCAACATCAAAATAAGCCCCCTTGCGCTTTTCTCCAAAGCTTCAAGGGAAAACTCATTCAAAATGGTAAAGTCAGCCATGGCAATGGGGCCGCCCTTATTAATATTCTCAATCTCCGTCCGGTCCCTCTCGGCGGCTTCCTGCGAGGTGAGAGGTCGGCTGGAGCGACCCGCCAGCCGCGCATATCTCGTTTTCGGCGACGCCCAGACGGCAGTAACATTGAAATTATCGCCGTAATGCTTCTTCAGAAAAGTATATTCCTCCCACGAATAAAGACCGTCAATCACCACATTGGATTTTTTTAGAGCGGAATCAATCCCGGGCAGATTCAGAATAGCATAGGCTGCCATACCATGCTCTTTCCTGAGGAGTTCCCTGATATAACGCTCGTTCTTCTCGTTTAGCTCCAGTCCCCGCCTGGCTATTTCCTGGTCGGTAACGTCACCGAACCGAATCCGGCTGAACCCATTTTCCTCAAAAACCCTGGCTACGGCAGATTTACCGGCGCCGGGCATACCCACGATTGACACTACTATCATAAATAATTCCGCATTCATTATAAGGAAACACACGCTCATTGACAAGCACACCCCACGCATTGACTCATAATAAAAGTTACCGAAAGTGGTGTCGTTGCGTCAAAATTAGTGTTACCGAAGGAGGTAAAGGTGACACGACGCAGTATAGTGGAATACGCAGAGGCGCTACAGAGGCGATACTTTGGGGCATCAAGAGAAGAAAAGGGCAAGATGCTGGATGAATTTACCAAAGTGACAGGCTTGCACCGCAAGGCAGCTCTCAGGTTATTGAACCGGCTGGGCCAGCCCAAGAGGGGCAAAGGACGCGGTCGACCTCGTAAATATGGCACAGGAGTAGCAGAGGCGTTGAAAGCAGTCTGGGAAGCCAGTGACCGACTGTGCTCCAAACGATTACAGCCCTTTCTTCCGGAGATGGTCAAGGTACTCAGGCAGCACGGTGAGCAGCGGATCGACGCCTCTACCGAAGCCCAACTCTGCCGGATGAGTCCGTCCACTATAGACCGGTTGCTGAGACCATGCCGCCGGCTGGGAGGCCGAAGGGGGCTTACCACAACCAGGCCAGGAAGCCTGCTCAAAAACTCCATACCCATCAGGACCTTTGCTGACTGGCAGGAGAACAAACCGGGGTTCCTGGAAGTTGACCTCGTGGCCCACTGCGGCGAGAGCACTGAGGGCTTTTATTTGAACACGCTCTCTGTGGTAGATGTTGCCAGTGGCTGGACGGAATGCCTGCCGGTATGGGGCAAAGGCCAGATACGAGTAAAAACGGCGGTGCACCGGGCGCGTCAACGTCTGCCCTTTCCTCTTTTGGGAGTAGATTCAGACAATGGCAGTGAATTTATCAATCAGTCCTTCTACACTTATTGCCACGAGGAGAAGATAACCTTTACCCGATCTCGTGCTTATAAGAAGAACGACAGCTGCCATGTGGAGCAAAAGAACGGGAACATCGTACGCCGCATCGTTGGTTACGACCGGTATGACTCTAAGGCGGCTTACGCTTGCCTGGAAAGGATATATTACGATGTCAGGCTTTACACGAACTTCTTTCAGCCAACGATGAAACTCTGGTCTAAGACCAGACACGGGGCAAGAGTGCACAAGGTGTACGAAACAGCGCAGACACCGTACCAGCGTCTACTTCAATCAGGCATACTCACAGACGCCAGGCGGGTGGAGATGTCGGCAACCTATCACGGGTTGAACCCGGTCCTGCTTCTTAAGCAGATAAACAACACCTTGGAGCAGCTGTGGCGGCTCACCGATCGCCATGTTGCTTTCGGTAACCGGAATTATGACGCAATCAGGAGGGCTTCGGTAACAGTTTAATTTGACGCAATACGGGCTAGAGCGAATCTCTTAGCCGGCGTATGCTCGACAGAGACTCTTGTTGTGCTATAATCGTTTTATGAGGATTAATCGGCTGCACGGCTGGCAGGTAAGTATTGCGGAAGCCAAGGCGCTGCAGCTTGAGCTGGCGGTGCAGGTAATCAAGACCGGCGAGGTTGCGGCACCGCGCTTCATTGCCGGGGCGGATATATCCCGGCCGGATGCGGCGGGCATAGCCACTGCCGCAATGGTCGTCTTGAGCTATCCTGAGTTAAAAGTAGTGGAAACACAGGTGGTGCGGGATAAACTCGATTTTCCTTACGTTCCCGGACTGCTATCCTTCCGGGAGTCGCCGCTGGTGCTGGCGGCTAGCGAGAAGCTGGTTATTACGCCCGACCTGTTCATCGTCGACGGTCACGGTTACGCTCATCCCCGGCGCATGGGCTATGCCTGTCACCTGGGGCTGTTCTGGGACACGCCGACCATCGGCTGCGCCAAGTCGTTGCTCTGCGGCCGCTACGAAATGCCGGGTGACGAACCGGGCAGCCATACCGAAATAGTAGATAAGGGCGAGGTTATCGGGGCGGCGCTGCGGACTAAAACCGGCGTTAAGCCCATCTTTGTGTCTATCGGCCATAAAATCAGCTTGGAAAATGCCGTTTACTGGGCCATGAAATGCTGCCGGGGTTACCGTGTGCCTGAGCCGACCCGCCTTGCCCACCTGGCGGCAGCCGGTAATCTGGAAGAGGACATGGCAGTGTCCGCGTCCCATAGGCTTTAGTACAGGAGTCAGATGCAGGAATTCGTTGATAAGCTGAAGGACTTACGGGATAGAGTTTCGATGGCGCTGGTGCACCTTTGACGTGGCCGGCAAGGAGAAAGAGATTGCCAGCCTGGAGGCGCAATCGGCCCGGCCTGACTTCTGGCAGGACCCGCTCCAGGCGCAGGCAACCATGCGCCGCCTGGCCGAGCTACGGAAGCTGACGCAGCGGTGGCGCGAGATGGAAAAGAAAATAGCTGACGTGGCCGATTTAATGACACTGGCGAGAGAGGAAAAGGATGCCTCTCTTGAGGCTGAAATTCAGTCAGAGATAGAGAAAATGGCTGTGCAGCTCGATGATATGGAGCTGGAGATGGCCTTCAGCGGGCCGTATGATGCCCGCAATGCTATCCTGGCCGTACACGCTGGCGCCGGCGGCACCGAGTCCCAGGACTGGGCCGGGATGCTCATGCGGATGTACCTGCGCTGGGCGGAGCGCCGCGGCTACAAGGCGGAGATACTGGATATGTCCCCTTCGGAGGAGGCGGGAGTAAAGAGCGTGGTCATCAATATCAGCGGTCAAAACGCCGTCGGCTATTTGAAGTCGGAGCACGG
>JAUYDJ010000049.1 GCA_030690025.1 Chloroflexota bacterium
CCCTACGTCAGGGCGTCTATATTCAACTTTTACGAGCCGCTGAACTGCCATTATTTATCCCTTTCCGTTTGAACCTAGAAGGTATTCTACCACAAAGAAGGGACACATTTGACAGCTTATCGAAGTCGGCTTATAATGCGCCTACTACCGAGTGCGTCCATACGCAAAGCGGAGGGCTACAATGGGTGCAGAATACGTCAAAGGTCAAAGAGTAAGGCTCGCGTACGTAGATAAATATGAGCGTACAGAATTTGCCAAGTACGCCGGAAAGACCGGAAAAGTTGTTGACTCTTACTGGTATTCAATGAGCGGATGGTATCGACCAATTGCAGGTGTTAGGCCGAGCATGCGTGATTATTACTGCTACACTATTCGATTAGACAAAGACGCTAGTAAGATTAAAGGTGTTCCGGAAGACGCTTTAGAGTCGGTAGAATAATCGTGCAAACGAAAGCCCGCTAGTCAGAATATCCTCAAATCTACTCACAAAATCCACCTTTTCCAATATGCTAATATTCTCTCGTGAGCGTCAAATCAGAGAAACGCTGGCGCTGCTGTTTGTTTACATTTGTTGACTTACTTGCGAGGTAGAATAGCGTTGTGGTATGACTAAACTAGAAAGGAGGTGAATAAGAATATGCGTAGAGGCAATACTCTGGAAGCAAGAGCGATTCGTCGTTTCATAGTCTTACCATTTATTCTAGTGCTTAGTGGCAAAAGTTCGCGCAATGATCGAGATTCTTCGCTACACTCAGAATGACGCAAATTCAGCTGTCACCCTGAGCGTAGCGGGTGGTCTAGCCGGCAACGGCATCATTACGCTGACTTATGTAATTAGGTACTAGTTTCCTCTCGTCAGTTTGTCTAGTGCCAGGTTGAGTTTCAGTACGTTCACCTTCTCCGCGCCCAATATACCGAATTGGGGAGGCTCGATATGGCCGTTGACCAGCGACCTAACCACAGCTTCCGGCAGTCCCCTGGTGTTAGCTACACGTGGTACCTGAAGCATGGCACTCTTGACGCTGATATGAGGATCCAGCCCGCTGGCTGAGGCCAGTACCAGGTCCGCCGGGACCGGCGCGTCCGCCGCTAATCCGTTCTCACGCCGTACCTGTTCTACCCGCTGGCTCACCTGCTCCATGAGTTTGGCACTGGTTGGCCCTAAGTTGCTGCCAGCCGATTCATGGCCCTCGTAGTCTTTAGCCGAAGGGCGGCCATGGAAGTAGCCGGGGCTGGTAAAACTCTGTCCGATAAGCTCAGAACCCACCAACTGCCCATCTACATACAGCAGGCTTCCGTTAGCCTTATCCGGCATAGTGATTTGGGCCACCGCAGTTACGAAATAGGTGCTGGCCACCTGATATGCACTGACAAGCAGGAGCAGGATTACGGTTATTTTTACCGCTTTTAAAATTGTCTTCATATTACTCAAGCCAGATTTAACATTATTACCAGAATATCGATTATCTTAATTCCTATGAAAGGCGCGATAAGCCCGCCTATGCCGTATATCAAAAGGTTCTGACGCAGCAGCGCTTCGGTTGTGGCGGGCTTATAACTGACGCCCCTGATTGCCAGCGGAATACATGCCGGTATTATCAGGGCGTTGAAGATAATCGCCGCCAGTATGGCGCTGGTCGGGGTGGCCAGATGCATGACGTTCAGCACGTTCAACACCGGGTACTGCGCTACAAATAACGCCGGAAATATCGTGAAGTATTTGGCCACATCGTTAGCAATGCTGAAGGTGGTCAGCGCACCCCTGGTCATCAAGAGTTGCTTGCCTATCTCTACTATATCCAGAAGCTTGGCCGGGTTGGAGTCCAGGTCCACCATGTTGGCGGCTTCTCTGGCTGCCTGTGTGCCTGCGTTCATAGCTACTGCCAGGTCGGCCTGGGCCAGGGCAGGGGCATCGTTGGTGCCATCGCCGATCATGGCCACCATATGCCCGTCCTTCTGATATTTGCGAATCGCCTCCAGCTTGGCCCCGGGACTTGCCCGGGCGATGAAGTCATCGATGCCGGCCTCGGCGGCAATAGCCTCTGCCGTAACCGGATTATCCCCGGTTATCATGACAAAGCGTATGCCCAGCTTACGCATACTGTTCAAGCGTTCTTTGATGTCCGGTTTAACTATATCCTTCAGGCGGATAGCGCCCAATACCCTGGACCCCTCTGCCACAACCAGGGGAGTCCCACCTTCCCGCGAAATACTTTCCACCGCAGCATGAGTGCCCTCCGAGAAGCGGCCACCTTTCATGTTCACATATTCCTCTATGGAATCACCGGCCCCTTTTCTTATCTCCCTACCGCCTATATCAATCCCGCTCATGCGGTCCGTGGCGCTGAACGGTATGAAAGTCGAACCTTCCGGCGCACGTATATCCCTGCCCCGGATACCCAGGGTGCGTTTGCACAGGTCCAAGATACTGCGCCCCTCGGGAGTATCGTCCGCCAGCGAAGATAGCATTGCCGCTTCGGCCAGGTCTTCTTTGGTTACCCCTTCAGTGGGAATGAACTCAGTGGCCATTCTGTTGCCCAGGGTGATGGTGCCGGTCTTGTCCATCAAGACCAGGTCTACATTGCCTGAGGCCTCCACACCCCGGCCGCTGAGAGCAACTACATTGCTTTTAAGCATCCTTTCCATGCCGGCAATGCCGATAGCCGGCAACAGTCCGCTGATGGTCGTAGGCACCAGGCAGACGAGCAATGCTATCAGCACGGCTGCAGGGATTGACACGTTCAAATAGTGCGCGAAAGGTACCAGTGTCACCACGACCACTATGAATATAACGGTCAGCCCGATGAGCAGCAGCTCCAGCGCTCTTTCGTTGGGAGTCTTCTGGCGCTTGGCGCTCTCGACCATCGTTATCATCTGGTCCAGAAAGGTCTGGCCCGGGTTTACCGTGATGCGGACTTTGACCTGTCCTGAGATCAGCCTGGTCCCGCCGGTAACGCCGCAAATGCTGCCACCGGGCTCGCGAACGACCGGCGCCGATTCACCGGTTACGGCCGACTCATCCACCAATCCGATTCCCTCGATGATGTCTCCATCACTGGGTATTATTTCGCCCTCCTTTACTATAACCAGGTCGCCCTTGCGCAATCTGGTGGCCGATATTTGCTCTATTTTGCCGTCCGGCTCAAGCTTATTTGCCATGGCGTCCTTGCGTGCCTGGCGCAGGCTTTCCGCCTGGGCTCGACCCCGCCCCTCGGCCAGGGCCTCGCTAAAATTGGAAAACAAGACCGTCAGCCAGAGCCAGAGGCTGATTTGGACGTCCAGTTTAAAGTTACCGCTGTTAAACAGGTCGTTTATCGCTATTATGGTAACCACCAGCGCAGTTAGTTCAACCAAAAACATTACCAGGTTACGGCGCTGGACAAACGGATTTAGCTTTAAGAAAGCATCCCTGACGGCTTGCTTAATCAGCGATGGCTGCCATACATTTGTAATTTTACCAGGCATATATTGTCCTCAAAATGTTATTCCCGCCTGCATCATGAGCTGCTCCAGAATTGGGCCCAGCGTCAGCACCGGGAAGAAGCTCAAACCGCTCAATATTATAATGACGAAGATTACGAATATGATGAAGAGCGGGCTGGCAACGGGCAAAGATGCCGCGCTTATCGGGATCTTGCCTTTGCGCGCTATGGACCCGCCGATTAACAGACCGACAATGAGAGTCGAGAACCTGCCGCCAAGCATTGGAAGTATGGTCGCCAGGTTATAAAAAGGTTGCGTAACATCGAGTCCGGCCATGAATGAGCCGTTATTGATGCTCGTTGAAATGAAGACATAGACAACCTCGGTGAGCCCACGCGGCCCGGTATTGCTCATCGCCGCCAGACCCGCGGGAGTGCTGAGAGCAATCGCGGAAAAACCAAGGGCAGTGAATGATGACATCAGGAACGAGGTACAGGCCAGGACCACCTCGCGCAGGTCGAGCTTCTTGCCTATCAACTCGGGTGTGCGGCCGGTCATGAGCCCGGCCAGGAACATACTCACAATAAAATAATGTATCATGGTTAGAGAGCCGGTGCCGATACAGCCGAATATCGGTGCGCCAATGCCCAGGTTGAATATGACCTGTAGTATCGAAAGAGGCATCACGGAGCTAAGCTGGGCGAGAGTGGAGCCGTTGGCGGGAGCCATCGCAGTGACGAGAAACACAACGTGTTCAAACAGGGTAAAGCGGACCTCCTTGCCCTCCATGCTCACCCCCCCCTGGACTCCGAGCTGTTGCAGCAGCGGGTTACCCCCGAATTCTCCCAGGAAAGGCAGCGGCATGGACAAGGCAAAAAGCAGCAGCATGGTCGAAAACAATGCCACCGTTATCTTGCGATTCTTGGTCAACCATCCGACCATGAAAGTAATTGCGGCGGGAACAAACAATATGTATCCCATGTGAAGGTACAAGGACAGCCCCGTGGGGGTTTCAAAGGGATGTGCCGCGCTCACCCCGGACCAGGCATTCCCATCTTCGGCCAACAGCTTGAACGCCGTAATTATGCCGGCTGGCCCCCCTGGAATAAGTTGTTCCCCACCTTCCAGCGGATGAGCCACAACATAGGCGTTCATGTTTTGTATGACGCCCTGCGAGATGAGCGGAAACACCAGGAGCAGAGTCAAAGGCACCCAGATGTAGAGCATGCCTCGTATCAGGTCCACCCAGAAGTTGCCTATGGTGGGAGAGCTACCGCGGCTGAAGCAACGGGCCATGGTGACAATCACTGCCAGGCCGACCGATGGGGATATAATATCCTGCACCAGCACACCCAGCATATAAGACATGTAGGTCAGCTCGCGCTCGCCAACATAAGGTTGGTAGTTGCTGTTGGTGACAAACGAGACCGCCAGGTTCAGTGCCCGGTCCCACCGCAGAGCCGGGTGTTCCTGGGGATTAAGAGGCAGGACGCCCTGCAGCATCATGACCGCGAACACTAATATAGCCCCGAGGAGCTCGAAGACCAGAAGCGTGAGGATATAAGTCTTCAAGGTCATCTCGGTATTCTCATCAATGCCGCAAACCTTGTAGACCCACCTCTCGACAGGTCGAATAACCGGCGTCAGCAAATTGCGCTCGCCGCCGAAGACCCGGGCCATGAACCTGCCATAGGGCACGGCCAGTCCCAGGCCGGCGCCTATAACGAATATGTATACTAATATCTGTAACGTCATTGTTGTCTCCGCGAAGTCTGCGGTTCAATCACCTGGTTCTTTCCCCTTGTTGTCCTCATTGTGAAAGTGGTTAATCTAAAACTATGGAGTCACTAGCATCCTGAGTGTTGATTTTGCCTCTGCATTAACCCGCGGCGGGCTGATATGTGTCTTTTGCCAGGTACGCAGACAAAGCCCGCAATCTGGGGCAGTAAGGAGTAGCAGAACGCTACCGGCGTGAGAATGGGGCGTTAACCCATGGGTAATGTGGAAAAAGGCGGTGGTTTGCCAGTGAAAGACAGGCAAGGATTGCCTTGAATGGCGCGCGAACAAAAAATAGTGGGATTTACCGCCCTGGACATCCAGCTATGGAGTCGTATTTGACTTGGCATATCCTGACCCTATCGCAATTCCTTCCCTTAGTAACCAATTTATGAGTATACGATAAAAGAGTAAGGGAAATCAAGTAGTCGACAAAGAGATACGCCGTCCCGTAAAGCCAAATTGCTGAAGGGCTGGTCCAGCACATGGCTATGCGACTCTGGCTTTTGAACATTGGGAAATACCGGGTCGAGTTCAATTAAGCGCGAGCCTGTTCCTGGTTGATGTCCGTACCGATAGGAAGTGTCACCTTAATAATTGTACCGCCGCCGGGGCGGTTCTCCGCCCGGATACGACCGCCGTGCGCTTCCACAAATCCCTTGCAGATAGATAGACCAAGACCGGTACCAACCACATTATCCGGGCGTTGCACGCGGTAAAACTTATCGAAAACGCGCACCAGGTCGAGCTCGGGAATGCCGATACCCCTATCCGCCACATCTATCTCAATTTCCTGCCCGACCTGCCTGGCGCTGATTTCCACAGGCGCATCGTGTGGTGAATATTTGAAGGCATTATCCAGGATATTCACCAGTGTCTGCACGATGAGGCCAAAATCCACCCATATAATAGGTAAAGAGGGCGATAAGTCAATTTTGACCTGGCGGCTTTCAGATTCGCTTCTTAGTTGTTCCAGAGCGGCGGCAATTATTTCCGGCACTTTTGATGGATGCCGCAGTATTTTTACTGCCCCGGCGTCTATTCTGGACATGTCAATCAGGTTGGTTATCAAATGGCTCAGGGTTTCCGCCTCGTCACTGGCAGCTTGAATCACGTCTCTCTTCGTCGTGTCATCCAGGTTTACCCCGCCCTCCCGCAGGCTATTCAGGGCATTGATTATTGATATCAGCGGGGTACGTAGACCGTGCGAAATCGAATTAAGCAGGGCAGTCTGTAAGGCCTCGGTAGTCCTCAGAATTTTGGTCTTGTTGGCTTCTTCGGCCATAAGGATACCCTCTATGGCCAGTGCCTCGAGGTCGGTGTAGGCCCCCAGCAGTCTCTCCTGTTCAATGGTCAGCCTGCTTTCGGCGTCAGTTGACCACGTTCCGATTACGCCTATGGTTCCCCTGGCAGTGACCAACGGTAAGTATCGTGCTTTAGCCCCGGGCAGGGTGTCCGTGCCCTTGCCGGCCATTTTTTCGTGCTGAAAGCACCATAGCGCGGCGGCGAGTTCTTTTTCGTCGATGCCGATATCCGAACTCTTCGCGTATAGTTTCAGCACAGCCCTGTTTTGAGGGTTGGGTAAAAAGATTGACACCCCGCGGCCGAATGTTTCTCTGGTCCTCCTTATGATGGTGTCCACATATGACTCGAGGTCATTTGAGACTGCCAGGTCCCGGCTCAAAGCATAAAGAGCGGCCGTTTCTCGTTCGCGGCGCCTGGCGGTCTCGGTCCGTTGCCGGGTCTGCGAGGCCAGGTAGCTAAAGATAATACTAATGACAAGCAACGTGGCCAGAGTAAAGAAGTACGCCGCATTAACCACCGATTCAAATGGGTTCAGGAAGAAGAACTCAAACGCAATTACACTCAATATAGAGACGGCAATGGATGGACCAAATCCCCAGAAGATAGCGGCGACCGCGACGCTAAGCAAATAGAGCATGGCGGTTGCAGCCAAAGAGAATAGCCCATGTGCCCCTTGGCCTAGCAGGGTAACCAATGCCACCAGGCCCAGGCCCCATAGATAACCCAACCAGTTGCGCCACTCTCGCTCGGGTGCCCTGTCTACCCTGGCTTTCTCACCGGTGTCGTTCACAATAAAGATATCAGACTGGGCACTCTGCCGGATAATTTGATTTTCTATTGACGCACCGAACAGGTTGCGCCAGAGCCGACGGCGTGGTTTGCCAAGGACAATCTTCGTCACGCGGTTCTGCCGGGCGAACTCTATCACTGCCTCGGCTACCGAGTTTCCCTGAATTCTGGCCGTCTTGGCTCCCATCCGTTCCGCCAACCGAAGAGTATCCATCAGCCGGTCTTCACGGTCGGAGGAAAGGGAGATGCGTGTTGGCGTCTCTACATGTACGGCGAACCATTCGGCGCCCAACTGTCTGGCCAATCTACCGGTAGCGCGCACCAGGGCAGAGCCGGTAGGACTAAGGCTAATGCATACCAGGAGGCGTTCCGAGGTTGGCCAGGGACCGCGGATGGCATGGGTTCCCATATAGGCCTGTTTCTGCTTGTCCACATGTTTGGCCGCGGTGCGCATGGTCAACTCGCGCAATGCGGTCAGATTACCCTTGCGGAAAAAATTTGCTGTCGCTTGAGCTATCTGGTCGGGGACATAAACTTTGCCTTCCTTGAGCCGCTTCAATAGCTCTTCCGGAGGCAAGTCGACTATCTCAATTTCACCGGCGTTATCGATAAAAACGTCAGGAACCGTCTCTCGTATCCAGACGCCAGTGACCTGCGCCACCACATCCTGAAGACGCTCAATATGCTGGATATTAAGGGTCGTATAGACATCAATCCCGGCTTCCAGCAGTTCGTCCACATCCTGATAGCGCTTAAGGTGGCGCGAGTCTGGAACATTGGTGTGAGCGAGTTCGTCCACCAATGCCAGCCGGGGCCGCCGCCGGAGTACGGCATCCAGGTCCATCTCGGACAAGGTCAAACCCTCGTATTCGGACTGTTTACGAGGGATAACTTCAAGGCCTTCGAGGAGGGCTTCTGTTTCCGTACGACCATGTGTTTCGACGTATGCGACAACAACGTCAAGCTCCTTTTTACGCTGTTGAGCTGCCTCGAGCATGGTATAGGTCTTGCCCACGCCGGCGGCATAACCGAGGAATATTTTTAATGCGCCGCGCTTTTTAGGCTCTTCCTCGGCTTTTATCCGTTCCAGCAATTCGTCAGGACTGGGACGAGAGTCAGTTGGGCCCATATGATTTCTCCCAAGTCACATTTTACAATTTTCCACTGACCAGGTCTAGCCGCCGCTTCATCCAAAAGCTGCCAGCATAGTAAACACTCCAGCTATGGGGGTCGAACTACCACCTGGTTTCGGATACTCAAAGCCAGTTCGATGTCAATAATGCGAAAGAACTTACGAAGTGCGCGGTTGCTCTGTGTATGCTGGCGCTTCGTGACCTTACTAAGCTGGACATGGCGACTACCGTCGTACCCTTCAACCCGCGTCGGGCGCAGGTCGAAAGCCGCGGTGCTAATTGGGTGGTCGTCGACGGGGATAAGGTGCTGGCCTTTTCGGCGAGTGGCGAAGCCGATGCGCGCAGAGCTATGGAAATCATACGCTACTACGGAATGAACAAGCAGGTCACCTGCGATAAGCCCTGGTTATGGCTGCAGTACTATCTCACCGATAACTCGGCTCCTACGAAGGCGCCAATACCTCAGGAAGATTCCGTTCCGATAGCAGCGGAGCGACTTCGGGTAGTAAAAAGGCAGGGATACCACTACGTTTACAGTGGCAGGGAGCTTCTGTTAGAGTGCCCATCGCAGAGCGCTGCCAATAAAGCGATAGACATCATTAAGCTTTGCGGCTTTACCCGGAAGTGCTACGCAGGAAACCGCGAATTTCCGGCTATGGTGTATTTCGCGAAGTAAGCTGTATCGATCGCATGCACCGGCGAAAAAGATAGATACAGAAATGTGATGAGGATGGGTGGCGCTCTCATCCCGGCTTGGAGATTTGGCGTCCGGCACTATCGTTTGACGGGGAGTTGAATCCATTGGCATATTGAGTCTAGACTGCACAAATTGAGGTATTGTGACCGAATGCAATTCTGTTGCGCACACAGCCTTGACAGAGATAACACCTTTACCGTAGCGACCAACTTATGTAAATGTCAGCGCTGGACTTCTCGTCAACTTGTTGAGCCGAATCCGTCTTGTTGCTGTTGTTTCAGAGTGATTTCCAGATGGTAAACAAGGATTGGATAAGTGACATTGACATCCTCGATATCGGAGTGGACTGCACCCCTATCGTTGGACAGAAATGGTTAGGAGGGTTCGGCTCGGTTCCGTCTGGTTTTCATACCTGGGTAATGATTTCTCATAGTCCTCCGGTGGGAGGTAACCCAGTGCCGAATGCAATCTTTTCCTTCAGGATGAGGCCTTCAGGATGAATCCGATTATACACCTCCTCTATGAAATGGGGAGGCCTCAGGATCACGTCGTCATAGGTTTCGTACTCGCTGAGATACACCTCCTCATATTTCAATGTCTTAAAGAAGCTTTCCATCCTGGCGTTATCATAGGGATTGCCTGCCCGAGCCATGCTGATGGCAAAGCCATGGCGTCT
>JAUYDJ010000169.1 GCA_030690025.1 Chloroflexota bacterium
CTCTTGACAATTTCCGGATAATGCGGTAAATTAGAATGTATACTAAAGTGATTAGTTTAGTATACATTAATTAAGACGATGAAACTTTCAACTAAAGGACGCTATGGCACCCGCCTGCTGCTGGATATCGCTCTTAACCAGGGTAAGGCCCCGGTTTTGCTTAAGGACGTTGCCCGCCGCCAGCAAATTCCACTGCCATACCTGAAACACCTGGTTAGTCCCCTGGTCAAAGGGGGGCTGCTGCGCAGCACCCGTGGCGCCCGCGGTGGGTTTGTTCTGGCCAGGCATCCCGAACAGGTAAAGCTTAGCGAGGTGCTTGAATACCTGGAGGGCTCGCTGGCGCTGGTAGATTGTATCAGTAAGCCCGGCGTATGCCGCCGCGCTGCATTCTGTGCCACCCGGGATATCTGGGGTGAAATGGGAAAAGCCATTAGCGGCGTCCTGGAGTCGGTGACCTTGCTGGAACTAATGGAGCGGCAAAAAAGCAAGCAGCCGGCGGCTGCCAAGATGTATTACATCTAAGAGGAATTGAGAGGTCTATGGTAACGAAGCAAAGCATTGCCGAGATGAGAAGTCGCGGCGTGGTCAAGCTAAAAGAAAAAGATATGTTTGCCCTGTGGGTGAAAACCGCCTGCGGCAACCTGACGTCAAGACAGCTTAACAAGCTGGCGGAGATTACTGAAAAATACGCCCGCGGCTATCTCCTGTTTACCACCCGACAGATACCCATTATCCCGTTTGTCAGCGCCGGGGACGTGGAGAAGGTGCAGGCAGAACTGGCCACCGTCTACCTGAGGCTGGACCGCTGCGGCCCAACGGTGAGAAACGTGAATGTCTGCTACGACGACAAGATTTGTCCGGAAGCGGTGACCAATTCACTGTCCCTGGGTGAGAAACTGGACCGCTTTTTCGATGTCCCCATGAGGCACAAAGTGAAGATTGGCATCTCCGGCTGCCGCAAAGATTGCGTCATCTGCCGCGCTCTAACTGATATCGGCTTTATCGGGGTGGAGCGGGATGGCAGGCGGGGGTATGACGTCTATGTTGGCGGCCGGCTGGGCCTGAACCCCTTCGTGGGCGTGAAGATGGCGGAATGCCTCACTGAAGAGGAGTCAGTCCGTTTTGTCCAGAACTATTTTGATTTGCTGAGCAAAGAGGGCAAGCTCGAAGAGAGGGGCGCCGACCTTATTCCTCGGCTGGGCGTGGAAAAGGTGAGGCAGGAATTAACTAAGAATCTATCACAAAGTGCTGGACTCCAGCCTGTTACCTGCGAAACCAGGCTGCGGGAAAAAGCGACCGACAAGGTAATCTTGCGGATTCGGGCGACAGCCGGGGAGGTCACCGCCACCCAACTGAGAAAAATCTCGGCAATTGCGGATAAGTATGGCCGTGGGTTTGTCCACTTTGCTGTCCGCGGCTCACCGGAAATCCCTTGCATAGATAAGAAGGATGGGGAAGACATCCGCCAGGAGCTGCGCGCTGTGGGTATGTCGCTGCTGGACGGCGGTATTGACAACCTGCAGAGCTGCTTCGGCAGCTACTGCACGGAGAGCAACGCCGACCCGCAGTCTCTGCTGAGAGAAATCGAACGGCTGGTTGAAGAGCTGGGCCTGAATAACCAGGCTATAAACATATCGGCGGGCGGCTGCCCCAACTCCTGCGCCATCGTCCATCTCAGCGACATTGGCTTTTACGGGGTCGTCGAACCAGAGGTGGCTCCCACGAACTGCAATGGCTGCCAGCTGTGCGTCCCGGTATGCAAACGAAAGGCAATAGCTGTGAAGGGCAGCGTGGCGGTAATCGATAGGGAAAGGTGCGGAAACTGCGGCCAGTGCATCACCATTTGCCCCTTAGACGCGATTGCGGAGAAAAGGCGGGGATTTGCGGTACTGGCGGGAGGGCGAGAAGGGGAAGACACCCGCCTGGGGGAGTTAATCGCCGAGTTCCTTTCGGAAGAAGAGGCGTTGCGGCTTGCTGAGTCCTGCCTGAGACTGGTCAAGGAAAAGAGGGCCAGTGTAGCTGACATTATTGATGAGATTGGCATCGAGAAGTTTAAGGAGATGCTGTTAAGCGCTCAGATTACGGAGTAGGTGATATGGACAGAGTAGCTACTCGCGGTCGGCAAGGGTAGACCAGCCGTCGCTTTTGTAACCGCCCAGGCGTTCAACATCATATGGGCGCTTATCGTAGTCTGGCTACTCTGGTCGGGAACCTTCTTCGCTCCTCCCATCAAGTAGACCGACCTCGTGCCAGAGGTTTAAGTAAGCTCTGGAGTGGTTAGGAGAGAAATGAAGTACCTTCACGGTGATAAGGAATTTGACCACGCGCGGCGGGTCTATTCGGACATAACCCAGCTAATCGCCAGCCCGGAGAACCCCACGCCCCTGGTCAGGCTTAACCGCATCAACCGTAGCCGGGATTTTGTCATTTATCTCAAGCTGGAACGGTACAACCCGTTCGGCTCGATAAAGGACCGCATTGCCAGTGAAATGCTTAAATCACTGGATGTTGACGGCCGGAAGGTAGTCGAGCCGTCATCGGGTAACACCGGCATCGCCCTGACCTGTGTGGCCAACGCCCTGGGCATACCCATTGAAATCGCGGTCCCGAAGGGCATCCCTGAAGAAAAGAAGGTGATGCTGAAGTTTTTGGGAGCCAGACTCTGGGAAGCCGACGACGCTTTATGCCCCCTGTTTCCCACCGAGGGCGCCCGCGGGCTGGTCAATGCCCTGGTCAACAGCCCGGCGACTAAAGCCAGCTATATCAGCCCTAACCAGTACGAGAACGAGCTTAATGTCCAGGCCCACTACCGCACTACCGGTCCGGAAATATGGCAGCAGACACAGGGTAAAATCACCCATTTCTTTGCTGGTTTCGGTACCTGCGGCACTATCACCGGCGTCGGCCGGTTCCTTAAAGCCCAGAATCCGGCCATAAAAGTCATCGGCGTTGAGCCGTCCTCGCCCAACCATAGGCTGCCGGGTATGAAACGGATTACCGGCCTGGCTGACGAGTTCATTCCGAAGATTCTGGACCGTTCGGTAATTGACGGTACTGTTGAGGTAAGCGACCAGGACGCCTACCGGACGGCGATTGATTTAGCCCGCAAGGACGGTATTCCGGTTGGCCCAACTACCGGCGCCATACTCTGGGCGGCCCTGCGCCTTGCCCAGCAGGAGCGGGGTCTGGCGGTGGTCATCTCTCCCGATGATGCCTTCAAGTATACCAGCTTTTATAAGGACATCCTGGAGACGGAAGCAAAAGAATCTGCGGCGAGAGAGTGCGATTTGTGCGACCTGGTCTGCCCCCTGTCCAAGATTAAGGCCACCGAACTGATTGACAGCCTGGATGCCGGCGAGACGGTCAAGATAATACTGGGCAATACCGAGTCCCTCAAGAGCGTGGCGCAGGAGCTAAAAGCGCGGGGCATTAAACCCGGCTTTACTCAAGAGGGTGAAAACAGGTTTATCCTTACCGTAACCAGGTAACTTAACTGCCTCCGGATGTTGCCTGCGCCAGGGATGACAATACCCCGGTAATCCCTCCAGGCGCGCCAGTTTTTGAAGCTAAAAAGCCCCATACGGTTGACTTGGTAAGGGGCTTTTCTGTTGAATGGCACTAATTTGGCACCAATTAGATTTGTCTTTTATGTAGATTTCACATGAGTACGAATAAGTCATTCATAAAGTGATTGGTTCTTTTTAGCATATAGAATTGTTTAGCCTTGCGATTAATGAATGTCGTATGATTTTGTTTCGTATGCAATGGATTTAGCCTCAAGAATCCGAATACTTTCATTGATAATGCGTAATGTCGGATTGGTCGAAATATTATAATCATCGAATACAGTTTCTGAATCCAATGTGAGGAAATAAGGTTTATCACCAGGTTTAGCGTCAGTTATGAAACAAAAACCATCAGCCCAAATCAATCTATGAGGATTCCCCGAATCAGATAGGGGAACATCTGTTGGCCATTCAACCATAGCCGCATGGGGGAGAATAACAATGTTGTTCTTAGCTTCCCCTTTAACTTGAGTAGAAGAATAG
>JAUYDJ010000177.1 GCA_030690025.1 Chloroflexota bacterium
AAGGTGGCCGTCATCGGCGGCGGCAATGCCGCTATCGATGCGGCGCGCACCGCTTCCCGCCTGGGCGCCCGGGACGTCACCGTTATCTACCGGCGCAGCCGGGCAGAAATGCCCGCCTCCGCCGACGAGATAGAGCAGGCGCTGACCGAAGGCGTGGGCATTGAGTTTTTGGCCGCGCCTATAAAGATAGCGAAGCACGATGGACACCTGGATATGCAGTGCGTCCGCATGAAGCTGGGCGCGCCCGATGCCAGCGGCCGACCCCGCCCGGTGCCGGTTGCCGGCAGCGAGTTTAATGTACTGGCTGACTCGGTTATTGTGGCCGTGGGCGAAGCGCCGGATGCACCCGCCCGGTTCGGTTTGAAGCGAAACGGCAACAACACCATCTGGGTCAACCCGGAGACGCTGGCTACCAGCAAAGAGGGTGTCTTCGCCGGTGGCGACGTGGCCAGCGGCCCGTCCTCCATCATCGAGGCGATTGCCGCCGGCCGCAAGGCCGCCGCCTCCATAGACAAATATCTGGGCGGCAAGGGCGTCATCGATGAGGTGCTGGCGCCGCCGGAAGGTGAGGTAAAACCGCTCGATGCCGAAAAGCTTCCCGAGGAAAAACGGGTAGCTCCAGCCGTGGCGGTACCTCTGGCCAAGCGTCTCTTCGGCTTCGACCTGCCCGAGTGTGTCTACACCGCCGATGAGGCCATGAAGGAAGCTAAACGCTGCCTGCACTGTGATGCCAACTGGCTCTATGATGTGAATGTGGACAAGTGCAAGGGCTGCTACAACTGCAAGTTCGTCTGCCCGGTGGTGGGCTGTATCAATATCAAACCAATTGACAAAAAATAGGAGGAAAGGAGAAGACTGTATGGCCGACTTAAGTGTTGTAATTGCCGGCGTCAGGTTCAAGAACCCGATATGGACCTCTTCCAGCGAAGTCACGGAAAACTTCGACAAGATGAAGCGGGCCTTTGACCTGGGGGCCGGCGCAGTGGTGGCTAAGTCCTATACCAACAGCCGCGAGTACCGTATGGCTACGGAGATAGCCAAGTACAATATCATGGGGGAGGACCGGCGCCCGGTCTATGGCCGGGATGTACCCAAGATGTTCTCCAACTACTGCCGTACCGGTATCGGCCCGCCGGAAGAGACCGAGGACGGCTGGTTCGACGAGGTCGTCAAGACCATGAAGTATGCCAAGAAGATGGACGGCGTGGTCGTCGGCAGCGTGTTCGGCACTACTGACACCTCCGAAATGGTCCGGCTGAGCAAGCGGATGCAGGACATCGGCGTCCCCATGATTGAGCTCGACCTGGCCTGCCCCCAAGGTGAAGAGCTGCATGATAAGGGCGGTATCGTCAAGTCCTGCGATACCTATGTTGACATCACCCGCAAGGTAGCCGCGGCGGTCAAGATACCCATATTCGTCAAACTCTCCCCGCAGCAGGCCGACCTGTCCGTGACGGCTAAAGCCTGCAAAGAGGCCGGGGCGGCCGGCGTGTGCTGCCACAACCGCTTCCTGGGCTTTTTCGTCGATATAGACAAAGAGACGCCCTATAGCTGGGGCTGGGCGGGAGTCGGCGGCCCCTGGATGCTGCCCGTCTCCCTGCGCTGGGTCTCCAAAATCTACAATGACGACCATAACTTCCCTATCCTGGGTTCGAGCGGCGCTTACGACTGGGAGGACGTGGTCAGGTTCCTCATGGCCGGGGCCAGCTCAGTGGAGTTCTGCTCTACCATTATGGCCAAGGGCTTCTGGGTGGTTGGCGCTGCCGTCAAAGGGCTGAACGACTTTATGGATGCCAAGGGCAAGAGCGTCCGCGATATCATCGGCGTAGCTACCCGGAATAGCCACACCTACCAGCAGATGTTCACCCTGCCCGGCTACAAAGAGAAGTCCACCATCAACCAGGACCTCTGCATACACTGCGGCAAATGCAAGGAAATCTGCTGGTACTACGCCATCGAGAGCCAGCCCGGCAAGGGCAAGGCGCCGTGCAGTGAGGCCTGCCCCGCCGGCATTGACTCCGCCCGGTATGTCCAGCTGACCGCTCAGAAGAAGTATGATGAAGCCATCGCCGTGGTCAGGGAGAAGATACCCTTCCCCTTTGTCTGCGGTATTGCCTGCGTCCACCCCTGCGAGACCAAGTGCCTGCGCGGGCACCTGGAGGAACCTATCTCCATCATGGCCATCAAGGGCTTCCTCGCCGAGAACGATACCGGCGCCTGGCAAAAGAAGGTAAAGAAAGCCAAGCCAAGCGGCAAGAAGGTGGCTATTATCGGCTCCGGCCCGGCCGGCCTGACCGCCGGCTATTACCTAGCCAAGCAGGGACACAGGGTCACCGTGTTCGAGTCCGGCCGCCTGCCCGGCGGCATGATGCGCACCGCCATCCCTGAGTACCGCCTGCCGATGGAGATACTGGACGAGGAGATTGACGGGATAAAGGCCACCGGCGTGAAGATAAAGACCAGGACCAAGGTCGAGTCGCTGGACGAGCTCATGGGCCAGGGCTACGATGCCGTTTTCGTGGCCACGGGGGCCAACGTCGACCTGCCGATGCGTATTGAGGGCGAGGACACCCCGGGCGTCATGCCCTGCCTGTCCTTCCTCAACGATGTCAAGATGGGCAAGAGAGTCAACCTGGGAGACGAGGTAATCGTTATCGGCGGCGGCAACGCTGCCGTCGATGCCGCCCGCACCGCGGCCCGTTTTGGCGCTTACAATGTTACCATCCTCTACCGCCGCACCCGCGCTGAAATGCCGGCCACCGCCGACGAGGTAGAGGCGGCCTTAGCCGAGGGCATCAACATTAAGTTCCTCGCCGCACCGACCAAGATAAACAAGTGTGACGGCCACCTGGAAATGGAATGCGTCCGCATGAAGCTCGGCAAACCCGATGCCAGCGGCCGCCCCCGCCCGGTGCCGGTTGCCGGCAGCGAGTTTAATGTCTGCACCGATAACGTTATCGTGGCCGTGGGCGAAGCGCCGGATGTAGCCGGCTTGGGCCTGAAGCTGAACGGCAGTACCCTGTGGGCCAACACGGAAACCCTGGCGACCAGCCGTAAGGGTGTCTTTGCCGGTGGTGACGTGGTCAGCGGACCGGCCTCAATCATCGAGTCGATTGCCGCCGGTAGAAAAGCTGCCGCCTCCATCGATAAGTACCTGGGCGGCAAGGGCAATATTGACGAAGTGTTAGCCCCGCCAGCCGCTATGCCTGAGCCGATGGAAGCCCCCGAGCTGCCGGAAGAGCACCGCGTGCCGCAGATAGAGGCGGTGCCGCTGGCCAAGCGCCTCCTCAGCTTTGACATGCCCGAGGGCGGCTACACTGAAGAGGACGTGGTCAAAGAAGCCAGCCGCTGCCTGAAATGCCAGGCCAACTACATCTACAACGTGAACGAGGACAAGTGCAAGGGCTGTCACAACTGCATGGTGCTCTGCCCGGTCAAGGGCTGCATCAACATGAAGACAGTCGGCTAAAAGCCAGTCCTGACCTATCTAAAACCCCCGCCAGTTTCAACTGGCGGGGGTTTTTTATTTGCACGGGTAGATTGTAGAGAGGGAACTAATTGTGCTTTCATTTCACTTTTCGCCTTATGCTTGACCCTATCCCCTTTAATCCCCTTCCCCTGACAGGGGAAGGGGAGAATAAGAAAGAGAGGGGGCTTTCAGCCCCCTCTCTTAAAATCTCTTCCCGATAGTATCGGGATAAAGGGGGAGGTCAGACATCAAGATTACGAATCAGCCCCACTCCGTTATTTGCACCTGAAGAGCGTAACCCCCTATAATGCAGTCTGGAGGATTACGTTGAGCTATCCGGATAACATACTGCATCGCGTGACCAAGCCCGCCCGCTACACCGGCGGCGAATGGAACAGCATCATCAAGGACTGGGCAGCCACGGGCATCAAGTTCGCCCTCGCCTACCCGGACCTGTATGAAATCGGCATGTCCAACATGGCCATACCTATCCTCTATGACATACTGAACAGCCAGCCGGATGTCCTCTGCGAAAGGGCTTACGCCCCCTGGGGGGACATGGAGACCGCCCTGCGGGCCAACGGTATCCCACTGCTCAGCCTGGAGACCAAACACCCGCTCAAGGACTTTGACGTGCTTGGCTTCTCCCTGGGCTATGAGCTTACCTACACCAACGTCTTGAACATGCTCGACCTGGCGCGGATTCCCCTGCTGGCCAGCGAGAGGAACGATTCGCACCCGCTGGTCATCGCCGGGGGCAGCTGCATCCTGAACCCGGAGCCGATGGCCGACTTCTTCGACTTCTTTGTCATCGGGGACGGGGAAGAGGGGCTGCTGGAGCTGCTCGACAGCCTGCGCGATTGGAAACGCCAGGGAGGTAGGAAAAAGGAGCTGTTCCGGCAGGTAGCTGAAATCCCGGGTGTCTATGTGCCCAGTTTATACCAGGTGGAATACCAGACTGACGGCTTGGTCAAGAGCATCACTCCGGAAGACGGCGTCAGCCAGAGTATCCGGCGGCGCATCGTGGACAAGCTGCCGCCGCCGGTGACGAAACCGGTAGTGCCCTATATCGAGGTAATCCACGACCGCGGCGCTATTGAGATTCAGCGCGGGTGCAGTCGCGGCTGCCGTTTCTGCCAGGCCGGGGTTATCTACCGCCCGGTGCGCGAGCGTCCCCGGGAGGAAGTGCTTAAGGCGGCCGGCGACCTCATCGCCAACTGCGGCTATGACGAGATTTCCCTGGTATCGCTAAATACCAGCGCCTATACCGGCATCGACGAGCTGGTCGCCGACCTTTCCCGCCAGTATCCGAACTTGGCCATTTCTTTACCCAGCCTGCGCATTGACCGCTCTTCGGTGAAGCTGGTGGACTCGCTGCCGTCCCGCCGCAAGACCGGGCTGACCTTTGCCCCGGAGGCGGGCAGCGAGCGGCTGCGCCAGACTATCAACAAGTCCCTTGCCGAGAATGAACTGCTGGACACGGCGGCGGCCGCCTTCGGGCGGGGCTGGCTTAACCTCAAGCTCTATTTCCTGCTCGGCCTGCCCACCGAGACGATGGATGACATCCAGGGTATCGTGGAGCTGATCGGCAAAGTCGGTGCGCTGGGCAAAGATGCCAAAGGCAGGCGGCCGCAGCTAAGGGTCAGCGTATCAACCTTTGTGCCCAAGCCGCATACCCCCTTCCAG
>JAUYDJ010000237.1 GCA_030690025.1 Chloroflexota bacterium
TGGGCAACTCCGGCGACTTCTTTGTCATACTGCGGGCGCAGAATTTAGGCGCATCTGTCATCTACGTGACCCTGATGCTGGTGCTCTTAAACGTGGTTTACGCGGTCATCTCCGTGCCGGCGGGCCTCCTCTCGGATAAGCTGGGCCGGCGGCGGGTTATTGCCATCGGCTGGCTGGTCTGCGGCCTGGTCTACCTGGGGTTTGCCCTGGCCACCAGTCTATGGCAGGTGTGGGTGCTCTTTGCCGTTTACGGGCTTTACCACGGCGTGGTGGAAGGAGTGGCGCGGGCCTTCGTGGCCGACCTGGTAACAGAAGACAAGCGGGGCACCGCCTACGGACTCTACCTGGGGGTAGAAGGCCTCGCGGTGCTGCCGGCGGGCGTGATTGCCGGCTGGCTCTGGCAGACCTTCAGCCCGGCGGTCACTTTCTACTTTGGTGCCGCGCTCGCCCTGCTCGCGGCGGCAGGTATTGTGGGGCTGATGAGTGAGGGGCGAGCTAGATAAGGTCTGTGTGTCCTTTGTCCTGCTTTAGGCTATGGACCTATCCCCCTGCCCCCTTCCCTAGTAGGGAAGGGGGAGTAAATTTAAGAGAGGGGGCAAAGCCCCCTCTCTTTTTGAACTCTTCCGTCTCAGGCTCTGAGCCTACCTTAGGACTATGTTGTCCAGCAGCCTGGTCCGGCCGAATTTGACCACCAGTGAAACTAAAGCCGGCAGCTTGATGGTGTCCAGCTCGTCCAGTGTTTCCGCGTTGGCGATGCTGATATAGTCGACCTGCGCCAGTGGTTCTTTCTGGATGAGGTCGAGCATCTGCTGGTGGACTTTGCGGGCGTCACGCTCACCATTCTGATAGAGCTGCTCGGCCAGACGCAATGATTGGTAGAGGACTGTAGCGCCCTTGCGCTCCGCCGGGCTGAGGTAGATATTGCGGCTGCTCATGGCCAGGCCGTCAGGCTCGCGCACCGTGGGCAGCGTGATTACCTCCAGGTCGTCCATATTCAGCTCCCGCGCCATCTTAGTGAGGACCAGGGCCTGCTGCGCATCTTTTTGCCCGAAGTAAGCCCGGTTGGGCTGGACGATGTTGAACAGCTTGGTGACTACCGTGGTGACTCCCCGGAAATGGGTGGGACGGGCAGCACCTTCCAGGCGGTGGGTGATTTTGCCTAGCTCCACCCAGGTATCATAGCCGGGCGGGTACATTTCCTCTACCGGCGGCATGAAGACGGCGTCGGTCTTTACCGTTTCCAGCATGGCGAGGTCGCGCTGGGGGTCGCGGGGGTATTTGCCGAAGTCCTCCTGAGGACCGAACTGGGTGGGGTTAACGAAGATACTGACCACCACCGACTTGTTTTCCGACTTAGCGTGGCGGACCAGGGCCAGGTGTCCCTCGTGGAGGTAGCCCATGGTGGGGACAAAGCCTACCGGCTCGGGCAGCTTGAGCCGGAACTTTTTCATGTCCGCGATGGACTCGATGATTCTCATTTTTTACTTTGCACAAACTGGTTTTTGGTCTCGTTCATATTCTATTGTCATTGCGAGCGGAGCGAAGCAATCTCTAAGAATTCTTGAGATTGCCACGTCCCGATTTTATCGGGAAGGCAGTAAGAGCCACAATACAATAGAGACCCTACTTTAACCTCGCCAGGATGCTTTCGTCCATGGTGAAGCTCTGCTTCTCGGTAGGGAAGCTGCCAGCTTTGACATCCTTATAGTATTCGGCGATGGCGGTTGACATAACATCATGCAGCTTGGCATACTGTTTCGTGTGCTTGGGCACAAAATCAGTGAACCAGCCCAGGATATCGTGGATAACCTGCACCTGGCCATCGCAGCCTGGCCCGGCGCCAATACCGATAGTCGGCACGCTTATTTTCTGCGTAACCAGTGCCGCCAGCGGGGCGGGGACGGTCTCCAGGACAATGGCGAAAACACCCGCCTGCTCCAGCGCCCGGGCATCCTCGAGCAGCTTCTGCGCGACTTCCGGCGTCCGACCCTGTATCTTGTAGCCGCCGAACTGGAGTATAGACTGGGGGGTGAGGCCGAGGTGGCCCATCACCGGGATACCGCATTCCACGATGCGTTTTACCTTTTCAGCTACAGTGACGCCGCCTTCCAGCTTGATGGCCTGGGCGCCGGCTTCCTGGATAAAGCGGGCGGCGTTGCGCATGGCGTCTTCCGTGGTAACGTGGTAGGTCATAAAGGGCATATCGCCGATGACCATGGCGTGTTTGGTGCCCCGCACTACCGTCTTGGTATGGTGCAGCATCTCCGCCATTGTTACCGGGATGGTTGACTCATAGCCCAGGACAACCATGCCCAGGCTATCCCCGACCAGGACTAAGGGAATACCGACCTCGTCCACTATCTTGGCGGTAGAGTAGTCGTAGGCGGTGAGCATGGTGATTTTCTCACCCTTTTGCTTCATCTCTTTGATTTCGTTGATAGAAACGCGCATCTGGCGCCTCCTAGAAGGAGAGATTTTCGATGGCCTGTTTGGTCTCGGTGATTTTGTTCCGGCCGTCAACATATACCAGCCGGGGGACGAAATGGCGGGCGTCATCATCGGCAACGTGAGCGTAGGTGAGGATGATGACGATATCCCCCTTGACGGCCAGC
>JAUYDJ010000256.1 GCA_030690025.1 Chloroflexota bacterium
TCACTTTAGCCAGTCCGGCCATGATGTGGTTCGGGAAAATCTGGTAGCCTTTTTCGGCCAGCACTTCGAGGGCGGCCACGGCCAGCGCGGCGTTCTCCAACTGGTGCCGGCCCAGCAGCGGGATGGACAGTCGGTAGCTGCTCAATCTCCCCTTAACTTCCAGGGTCTGCCGGATAGTATCGAAACCAATGCCCTGCCAGGTGACGTCCTTACCCAGCCGCACCAGCTTCGCGCCGCGTTTAAGACAGGCCTGCTCCACAACGCGGGCTGCCTCCGGCGGATGCGGGGCTGCCACCACGATGCCGCCGGGCTTGATAATTCCTGCCTTTTCGGTGGCGATTTCCGCCAGGGTATGACCGAGCACCTCGCAGTGGTCGTAGCTCAGCGAGGTAATGACGGCTACTTCGGGGTTGATGACATTGGTGGCATCGAGCCGGCCACCTAAACCCACCTCCAGCACCTGGAACTTGACGCCCTGGCGCTGGAAATAGGCAAAACCGAGCGCGGTCAGCACCTCGAAGGTGGTCAACTGGCCGTAGGTTGCTTTACGGTTTACTTCCTCAATCTGCGGTTTTAGCTTGGTGGTCAGCGCCATCATCTGCCGCTTGCCAATCATCTCGCCATTGGCCATGATGCGCTCACGGAGGTCGATGAGATGGGGCGAGGTATAAAGCCCGGTGGGATAACCGGCCACGGACAGGGCCGAGGCAATCATGGCCGCGACGCTCCCTTTACCCTTGGTGCCGGCGATGTGGACCGACTTTGCGGCTAGCTGGGGATTGCCAATGCCGGTCAATAGCTCGTCCATGCGGCGCAGGTCGTAGTTGGCCGCGCTGCGCGGGGCGTGCATCGTTTCATAGTCGATGAAACTGTAGATATAGTCGAGGGTCTGCTGATAGTTCATGGATAAGTTGATTAATTATAACATTGGCGGGTGAGGGCTTACCAATTCAGGCGTGGGATTGTTTATTAATGTCATTCTCGGGCTTCAGCCAGAAGGTTCAGCGTTCGACTGAGCTCACGCCGAAGTCCTGAAGGCTTGACCCGAGAATCCAGACCCCACTCCTCCTCTGGATTCCAGCTTTCGCTGGAATGACAATAAAATGTTTGCTAAACATCCTCGAGATAGCAGCCTATCCCCCTGGCCCTCTTTCCTTGTCTGGAAAGGGGATGAATTCTAGAATGTTGCGACACTAAGTGGTAGAATTGATTTAATTTAATCGGAACTGAGGTAAACATATGAGTAGTCGCGTAGTTGAGATATTTGAGGACAAAACTCTCATAGAGAGAATCAAGAAACGGCTACCTTATCTATACCAGATTGCAGAATTAGAGTGTTCGCGGGCGGGGCACATTGGAATGGAAGTCGGGTCTGTCCGCGAAAAAATAATCGTCGCGTTACTCATTTACAAATTTGGTGAGACCAATGTAAACACTGAAATCCCGATAACACGTCCTGAAGTAGACGCCGAAATATTTGGACAACCTATTTCCATTAAGACTATCACTAAACAAGGCAAGGGATTCGGTGGCGTCAAAATAAGTTGGACTGTTGATGCGCCTAAGGCACAGGAATTCCTGAATGAATATAGCCCACACTGCGATATGGTACTTGTGCGAATTGTTTGGGGTGGTAACGGAGGTCTCTATTACATACCTCGTGAAACCCAACAGGATTTGTTGGATAGGATAGGGAGAGAAAACTACATAAAACTGCCAAAGCCTAGCACAAACCCCCGAGGTGTGGAAATAAAGGACATGGCCTTGTCACAGTTAGTGGAGGATAAAGATGCAAAAGCCATTAGTATAAGCTGGCAGAAGTCAGTGATAGATTACCAACCTTACAAGAGGTGGGTGGATTTTTGGAGAGAGGAATGAACACAGGCCGCGGACCAAGGAAAAAGGGGACGGAGACAAGCGCTTTTGGTTCCCCTGGCAGAATTGGCCATGACTCGTCCAAATTCTATAAGAGCAGGCTGTACGAGGGTAAGAGGGTTAAGAAGCTCACTCAGTACATAGATAATCCAGTTCCCCCTGCATCGCTAGATAAAATATTCTGCAAGTCTAGCGAAAACATGAGTGAGATTCCGGACTACAGCATTCATTTGATGGTTACCTCGCCCCCATATAATGTTACAAAGGAATACGACGAAAACCTGACCTTGGATGAATATAGGGGACTACTGAAAAGGGTGTTCACAGAGGTATATAGAACACTCGTTACTGGCGGCAGAGCATGTGTGAATTTGGCCAATCTTGGTAGAAAACCATACATTCCACTTCACAGCTATATTATTCAAGATATGCTTGATATTGGTTTCCTAATGCGCGGTGAGATAATCTGGAATAAGGCTTCCAGTGCCAGCCCATCTACCGCTTGGGGAACTTGGCTATCCGCTGCAAACCCGGTCCTCCGCGACATTCATGAATATATCTTGGTTTTTTCAAAAGAAGCGTTCAATAGGAAGAATTTACCAGAAAAAGTCAGCACAATAAACAAGGAACAATTCTTGGAATATACTAGGAGTGTCTGGACGTTTGCCGCAGAGTCCGCACGTAAAATAGGTCACCCCGCGCCCTTTCCTGTTGAACTGCCCTTCAGGCTAACCCAGCTATACACTTTCAAAGACGAGGTTATCCTTGATCCATTTTGCGGAAGTGGTTCCGCCTGTATTGCAGCTTTGAAAACAGGAAGGCATTACATAGGCTACGATACCGAAGAAAAGTACGTTGAATTGGCCGAGAAGAGAATCAGAGAATATAAACAGCAACTCACTATTCCTTTCCTTGCAGAAGAAGACGAGCTTGTCGTCGTGGGTGAGAATCGACAGGCTTATACTGTTGAGAAAATCTAGACGAGTAATCCCATCTGCATCCGTTACGCATCCAGCCCTCATCCCGGAAGGAAATGGTGCCTAAGACCGCGCTTCATTCGTCGGCTCCTCCGTTTGCCCGTCTCCCTCCACTTGACCTCTCTTTATGTTCACTGCTATTATCAACTAGGCAAAACCCCAGGAGGTGCCGGATGAGCTTCATGAAAAAGCTGAAGGATGCCACGCAGAAAAACTCCAGCCTGCTGTGCGTTGGCCTCGACCCCGACCCGGAGCTTATGCCACCGGGGGTGAGTGTCCTGGACTTCAACCGGAAAATCATCGAGGCTACCGCCGACCTGGTGTGCTCCTACAAAATCAACCTGGCCTTCTACGAGGTGCTGGAGCTGGAGGGGATGGCGGCGCTGAGGGACACCATCAAGCACATGCCCCCGGATATCCCGGTCATCGGGGATGCCAAGCTGGGGGACATCGGCAACACCGCCAAGGCCTACGCCAAGACTATCTATTCCACCTTCAACTTCGATGCCGCCACGGTAAACCCGTACCTGGGCTTCGACTCCATCGAGCCGTTTATCCAGTACAAGGATAAAGGCGTCTTCATACTGTGCCGCACCTCGAACCCGGGCGCTGTCGACTTCCAGTCGCTGCGCTGCGAGACGGAGATTCTATTCAACTTCGAGATGGAGCGGCGCATGCGCCCGCTCTTCGAGATAGTCGCCGAGAAAGCCAAGCAGTGGAACTTCAACGGCAATATCGGGCTGGTGGTGGGCGCCACCTTCCCCGAGGAGCTCAGGCTCATCCGGCAGCGCTACCCGGAGATGCCCCTGCTCATCCCTGGCATCGGCGCCCAGGGCGGCGAGCTGCCCTCGGCGGTGCGCTACGGTATCAGCGCCCAGCGGGACAACGCCATCATCGCTTCCTCCCGGCAAATCATCTACGCCTCCAATGGTCCCGATTTCCCCGAAGCGGCCCGCAAGGTCGCCTCAAACCTCCGCGACCAGATAAACTACTACCTGTCCACCATCCCCACCCAGTTGCCCCTGGAAGCCATAGAAGAGCACTGATGCCGGTAGAAATAAAGCTGGGGGACGTAGTGCGCCTCAAGAAGAAACACCCCTGCGGCGGCGACGAATGGCAGGTGGTCAGGCTCGGCGCCGACATCGGCATAAAGTGCCGCAAATGCCAGCACCGCGTCCTGCTGGAACGCAGCACCTTCGAGCGCCGCATTAAGAGCTTTATCTCAAGGGGACAGTAATGGCCCGCACCATCATGCACATCGACCTCGATGCCTTCTTTGTTTCGGTGGAGCAGGTCGAAAATCCCCGGCTTAAAGGCAAGCCGGTCGTCGTGGGCGGCCGGCCCGACCGGCGTGGGGTGGTCGCCACCGCCTCCTACGAGGCGCGCAAGTTCGGCATACATTCTGCCATGCCTCTCGCCACCGCCTACCGCCTCTGCCCGCAGGCAATCTTCATCGAAGGCAGCTACCACAAATACCGCGACGCCTCGGCGAAGTTTATGGCTATCCTGGCCGATTTCAGCCCCTTCCTCGAGCCGATGGGCATCGATGAAGCCTACCTGGACGCTTGGGGGTTTGAGTCGCTCTACGGCACCATCCACCGCATGGCGGGACTGATAAAGCAGCGGGTCAAGGACGAGCTGGGCATTTGCGCCTCCATCGGCA
>JAUYDJ010000261.1 GCA_030690025.1 Chloroflexota bacterium
AAAGGCGGGGGAAGAGTGCCTTCTGGATTTCACCAACCACAAAGAGACCGCCGCTGGCCAGCAGGATAATCCCCCAGTCCTTAATGCCTATCGGCACGGTGCTGAACGCCTTCTGCAGGGGTGGCGCATAGACCACAGCCATCTGGAGTGCCACGGCGACAAGGATGGAAATGACCAGCCAAGGGTTGCGGAAAACCCCCAGCCTGAAAACGGTGTGCTCATCGGAGCGGGCGTTAAAGGCGATAAACCATTGGAAGGCAGCCATGGCGCAGAAGGCAACCGTACGGGCCTCCTCGATAGTCTCCCTGGGATACGCCCAGCGGAAAATCAGGAAGACACCCACGCCCATCAATACGGCGGTGAAGATGATGCGCAGGAAGAGCCCGGGGAAGAGGAGACCGACTTTAGGGTGGCGCGGCGGCTTTTTGAGCTCATCACCGAACTTGGGCTCAAGTCCCATCGGCACGTCTCCGGCCGTATCCGTGACCAGGTTGACCCACAGAATTTGCACGGCCAGCAACGGCGCTTTACCCACAAACAAGATGGAGAGGAGCAGCGCCAGCAGCTCGCCGATGTTGGTGTTGAGCATGAAAAAGAGGACATTGCGCAGCCGGTTGAAAATGGCCCGGCCTTCTTCCACGGCGGATACCACCGAGGCAAAGTTGTCGTCGGCCAGCACCATATCGCTGGCTTCTTTGGCAACGTCGGTGCCGGTAATACCCATGGCAATGCCGATGTCTGCCGCCTTGAGGGCCGGGGCGTCATTAACGCCGTCGCCGGTCATGGCGACAATATGGCCGTGGCTCTTGAGCGTTTTGACTATTCTGAGCTTGTGCAGTGGCTCAATGCGGGCAAAGACGGAGACATTTTCTATCTCAGCCGATAGCTCTGCATCGCTCATCTGCTGAAGCTCGACCCCGGTGATGGCTTTTCCCGGCGGCAACTCTAAGCGGCGGGCGATGGCTTCCGCGGTTACCTTATGGTCGCCGGTAATCATCATTACCTTGATGCCGGCCTGGTTGCACAGCCGTATTGCCTCTTTGGCCTCGTCACGGGGCGGGTCGGCCATGCCGGCCAGGCCCACCAGGACCAGCTTGCCTTTGAGAGCCTCTTCGGTCAGCCCGGCCACTTCAGCCGGGAGGTCAGCGTAGGCAGCCGCGATTACCCGCATGGCTTCTCCGGCCATGGCCAGATTGGCCTGCATGACGGCCTGGATATCAGCTTCCGCCAGGGGGACAACCCTATTGCCCTTGAGAATATGCTTGCTCAAGGAAAGCAGTCTTTCCACCGCCCCCTTTACATAAACCACCCGGCCGCCGTTACCGGGATGAAGGGTAGCCATATACTGTTTTTCGCTCTGGAAAGGGATTTCGTCCAGGCGGGGGGATGTCCTTTCCAGCTTTTCCTTGCTCATTCCCGCCTTGGCGGCAGCCACCACCAAGGCACCCTCGGTGGGGTCGCCGAAAATACCGCCCTGGCCATTGCCGCCGGTCAACAGGGCGTCGTTGCACAGCGCGCCTATCTTCAGGAGCAGAGTCAGGGAAGGTTCACCGGCCGGGTTGACAATCTGGCCATCCCGCCGGAACTCGCCACGGGGCAGGTAGCCTTCACCGGTCACCTCAAGCCACTGCCCGTCAACATACAGGCGCTGCACGGTCATTTCGTTCAGTGTCAGTGTTCCGGTCTTATCGGAGCAAATGACCGTGGCCGAACCCAGGGTTTCCACGGCCACCAGCTTGCGGATAATGGCATGGCGGCGTGCCATGGTCTGCATACCCATGGCCAGGACCACTGTGACCACCGCCGGCAGTCCTTCCGGTATGGCCGAGACGGCTGCCGCCACAGCTAACAGGAACATTTCCAGCCATCCCAGCCCGCGCAGAATGCCTACGGCGACCAGGAGTCCGGACACTCCCAGGAAAATGATAACGAGATACCGGCTGAGGCCGCTGATGCTTTGCTGAAGGGGTGTCTGTTCCGCTTTTATTTCCTGAATGGCGGTAGCAATCTTGCCCAGTTCGGTGGACATGCCGGTGTTTATCACCAGGGCGGTAGCCCGTCCGTAGGTAACGATGGTGCCCATATATACCAGGTTCTTTCTCTCGGCGATGGGCACCTCCTCAGCGATGGCGTCGGTGTGTTTATCCACCGGCATGGACTCGCCGGTGAGGGCAGCCTCGTTCACCTTCAGATTGGACAGGTCAATAAGTCGAGCGTCAGCCGGCACTTTATCGCCGGTTTCGAGGAGCAGGATATCCCCGGGCACTATCTCCCGGGTGGGCAGCAGTTGAACGTTGCCGTCGCGTCTCACCTTGGCTCTGGGCGCGGCCATTTGCAGCAGAGCCTCCATGGCTTTCTCGGCTCGTGTCTCCTGCATAAATCCAACCACGGCATTGACTAAAAGCACGCCCATGATTACCGCGGCATCCAGGAAATGCTCGACGATGGCTGAGATTAAGACGGCCACCAGCAGCACATATATGAGCGGACTGAGGAATTGCCTGAAAAAGACTATTACCGGCGCCGTCTTTTTCTTAGCCTTCAGTTCATTGGGACCATACCGAGAGAACCGGGCCCTGGCTTCAGTAGAATGCAACCCGGAGTGCCGGGAACCGAGCTCGGCCAGCGTTTCATCCGCGCTGAGTCTATACGATGGTTGTTTCATCTCATTTATTACTATAACACACCTGGCAGCGGCGCACTTGACTTTTCCTTTGCCAGAAGCGATAATGGTGCTTGGCGTCTTAATCATCCGTGAAAGGTACCCAATCAGAATATTATTAGTCAGCGTTGCTTGGCGCATTCGTCTAGTGGCCTAGGACGCGTCCCTCTCAAGGACGAGATCACCGGTTCGAATCCGGTATGCGCTACCAAACTTGACTTTTGTAGAGTGCACTTTTATAATGTTAGACTTGGTTTTTCCGTGCCGTGGTGCC
>JAUYDJ010000153.1 GCA_030690025.1 Chloroflexota bacterium
GCGAACGTGGTAGATGAGACGGGCAGCATGGAGGTGGTCTGGTTCAATAACCCCTACCTGGTGAAAACGCTGGCCAACCAGCCCCGCATCGTCATCAGCGGCAAGGTGAGACTTTTTAACGGGCGGCCCGTATTTGAATCGCCGGAATGGGAAATGGCCGAAGAAGGCGACCTCACCCATACCGGGCGGCTGATACCCCTCTACCCGCTCACCGCCGGCCTGCGCCCACGGCAGGTCAGAAAGCTGATGAAACAGGTGGTTGACCAGTGGGCATGGCAGGTGGCGGACTTCCTGCCTGCCGAAATCAGGGAACGAGGCCAGTTCCTCGAGCTGCCGAAGGCCATCAGCCAGGCCCATTACCCCGATGACCGTAAAGCCTGGGACAACGCCCGGGCGCGCCTGGCCTTTGATGAGCTTTTCCTCCTCCAGCTGGGCGTGCTGAGCAAGAAACGCAACTGGCAGGAGAGCCAGCCGGGCTGCCCGCTGGACATACGGACGCCGGTGCTGGACACTTTTGTGAAGTCGTTACCCTTTACCCTGACCGCCGCCCAGGAGCGGTCGCTCCGGGAGATTCTGGATGATTTACAGAAGAAGTCGCCCATGTCGCGGCTGCTCCAGGGTGAGGTAGGCAGCGGCAAAACGGTGGTGGCCACCGCCGCCCTGCTGGTGGCCGTAGCCAACGGCTACCAGGGCGCTATCATGGCCCCCACGGAAATCCTCGCCGAGCAGCACTTCCGCACCATTGCCGGGCTGCTGTCGCGCACCGGGCAGGTGACGGAACAGGACGACCACCTGGCCAGCTACTCCGGGCTTTTACCCCACCCGCTGACCATCGCCCTGCTTATCGGCGACATTAAGTCGAGCGTAAAGCGGAAGCTCCAGGAGCGTATTCAGAGCGGCGAAATCGATATCGCACTGGGCACCCACGCCCTCATCCAGAAAGAGGTCGAGTTCAAGAAGCTGGGCTTAGCGGTAATCGACGAGCAGCACCGCTTCGGCGTCGAGCAGCGCTCGGCGCTGCGGCAGAAGGGCTTCAATCCCCACGTGCTGGTGATGACGGCCACGCCTATCCCGCGCACCCTGGCCCTGACCCTCTACGGCGACCTCGACCTGTCCGCTATCAACGAGCTGCCGCCGGGCCGGCAGGTGGTCAAGACCAAGTGGCTGCGCCCTGAGCAGCGGGAGAGCGCCTACGCCTTCATACGCCGCCAGCTCGCTAAAGGCCGCCAGGCCTTCATCATCTGCCCGCTGGTGGAAGAATCGGAGGCGGTGCAGGCTAAAGCAGCCGTCACCGAGTACGAACGGCTATCGGGTGAGGTCTTCCCGGAGCTCAGGCTGGGCCTGCTGCACGGCCGCCTGTCCTCCGCCACTAAGGACGAGGTAATGCAACGCTTCCACAGCGGCGAGCTTAATATCCTGGTCTCCACGCCGGTGGTGGAAGTGGGCATCGACGTACCCAATGCCACCGTTATGTTAATTGAAAGCGCCGACCGCTTCGGGCTGTCACAGCTGCACCAGTTCCGCGGTAGAGTGGGGCGGGGGCAGGAGCAGAGCTACTGCATGTTGCTCGCCGAGAACCCCTCGGAGATAGGCCGGCTGCGCCTGGACTCGATTGAGAAAATACAGGATGGCTTCCTGCTGGCCGAGGAGGACCTCAAGCTGCGCGGCCCCGGCGAGTTCTTCGGCACGCGCCAGAGCGGCCTGCCCGACCTGCGCATGGCCCAGCTCTCCGATGTAGCCATACTGGAAACCGCCCGCCGTGAAGCCATCAGCCTCTTCCAGGTAGACCCCGATTTGAAAAAACCCGACCACCGTCCGCTGGTTAAAGAGCTGGCCCGCATCTGGCCCGAAGCGGGAGAGTGGAGCTAGGAAGGTCTTTATGGAGATATGAATACCGAAGGCACTCTGGCAACAGATCGAAGCAAGGATAACAGGATACGCTGCAAATAATCAAAGCCTATGGCCACCCCTCGTTTTCGCTCTTTACGGCACAGAGAAAAATCATTACAAAATCATTGAATGCAGGGAGATACCAGTGAAAGTGCGTGGTGATACGTACAACTATCCCGGAATCGGAAAACTGCACTTTTATTCACATAAAGGTGAGGAAAAATGGTTTTCAGGAACTCTCGTAGTGGGTGACACGACCGACTTAGATGATGAAGACAAATCTCTCATGATAAGAGATGGGATGGATTTTCGAATCAAAATGGACAAGGATTCCCAAGGACAATGGCAATACAAAGTATATTGCTTGGATTTTGTCACCGCCTCTTTGAGTTTGACGTAGCTCTCCAAGAGTTTTTAAGAGAGGGGGCTGAAAGCCCCCTCTCTTTCTTTTCTCCCCCTTCCCTTGCCAAGGGAAGGGGGCAAGGGGGATAGGTTCTTACGAATCCAGGTTTGCCTCTGTAACAAACACAATAATAACCCTGTTTTTAATAGGTGAGAGACCTTTCGCATCCCTCTTCTCCTTGCCCCCCCTTCCCGGCTACAGGAAGGGGGGGCAACTATTTGGTTCTGCTCAATCATGGTTGTCATTGCGAGGAGTCCCGATGCAAATCGGGACGACGAAGCAATCTCATTCCCCACCCATCCGGGATTGCTTCGCTTCGCTCGCAATGACATCAACAACGTAGATTGAGTAACAGGAACTATCTCAAAGGATTGACGGGACGCTAACCGGGGGACAAATATGGGGCAGGGTGTCAGGCACCCTGCCCTCTTTGTTTGAGACTGAGCGGCTCGCAAAAGTTGAATCTCTGCCTCGAATTAAGGTAGAATTTAGGCATTATACATAAAGGTGCATGATGAAAATCCAGAGATGCAAAGGCACACGCGATTTATCCCCGGCCGAAATGAAGGCCTTCCGCCTTATCGAAGGGACGTTCCGGGAAAGCTGCCTCAAGTGG
>JAUYDJ010000048.1 GCA_030690025.1 Chloroflexota bacterium
CCGGCGACTAAGGCCGAAATAGCTTCTTTAATCATATTTCCCTCCTTGTGCCAAAAAATTTCTCAGTATCTCTTTACCCGATTGGGTCATGAAAGACTCGGGGTGGAACTGGACGCCGTAGACCGGATGCTGGCGGTGGCGCAGCCCCATGATGGTGCCGTCTTCCGTCCAGGCGGTTACCTCCAGGCAGTCGGGGAGACGGTCACGCTCTACAATCAGTGAGTGATAGCGGATGGCTGAGAAGGGACTGGGCAGACCGATAAATACACCCTGGCCGTTGTGGTGGATAAGCGATGACTTGCCGTGCATGATAGCCGGTGCCTGCCCGATTATGCCGCCGTAGCTGTGGCCGATGCACTGGTGCCCCAGGCAAACACCGAGGATAGGCAGGCTCGACCCAAAGCGGCGGATGACATCGTTGGAGATGCCCGCCTGGAGGGGTGTGGATGGCCCCGGCGAAACGACGATGCGCTCCGGCTTCAAGTCCTCAATCTCCCGGAGCGTAATCTTATCATTGCGTGCCACGACTACCTCTTCGCCCAGCTCGCTCAGGTACTGGAACAGGTTATAGGTGAAGCTATCGTAGTTATCTATCAGTAGCAGCATAGTATGGCTCCTTAGCCTCGGGCCTCCGCCTGGTCTATCGCTTTAAGCAACGCCTGGGCTTTATTCATGGTCTCCTCGTACTCGCGCGCCGGCACGCTGTCGTAGACGATACCGCCGCCGGCCTGCACGTAGGCTACACCCTTGCTCACCACCATTGTCCGGATGGCGATGGCCATGTCCATGTTACCGGAAAAAGAAAAGTAACCGGCCGCCCCGGCGTAGGGGCCTCTTTTCTCCGGCTCCAGCTCGGCGATAATTTCCATGGCCCTAATCTTGGGTGCGCCGGATACCGTGCCCGCCGGGAAGCAGGCACGCAGTGCATCGAAGGCCGTCAAGTCGCGGCGCAGCTTACCCTGCACGTGAGTTACCAGGTGCATCACGTGGGAATAGCGCTCCACGTCCATCAGGTCGCTCACCGCGACGGTGCCCGGCTCAGCGACCCGCCCGATGTCGTTGCGGCCTAAATCCACCAGCATGATGTGCTCGGCGCGCTCCTTTTCGTCGCTGCGCAGCTCCTGCTCCAGCATGGCGTCTTCGGCCGGGGTCTTGCCCCGCCGCCGCGTCCCGGCCAGGGGGCGTGTCATCACCACGCCATCTTCGACTCTGACCAGCATCTCCGGCGAAGTGCCGATGATGTGGAAGTCGTTGAAATCGAGGAAGAACATATATGGCGACGGGTTGATGCTGCGCAGCGCCCGGTAGATATCAAAGGGCGCGACATCGGTAGGCTGCGACAGGCGCTGGGAGAGCACCACCTGGATAGCTTCCCCCGCCGTGACGTACTGCTTTATCTTGAGGACGCTGGCCTCGTATTTCTCGCGGGAGAAGTTGGAGGTAAGCTGGTAGTTATTGAGGGCGGTAGCCTTGATGCGCTGGGCTGGCGACAGGGGCTGGTTTAGCCGGTCGACAAGGTTATCAATCCGGCGCACCGCCTCCCGGTACGCGGCTTCGATGTTGCCGTCGAGGTGGACGTGGCTGAGCACTTTAATCTTATGCATGACATGGTCGAAGACGAGCATGGTATCCACGAACATGAATAGCGACTCCGGTAGTCCCAGCGGGTCGGGCTGCGGCGAGGGCAACTCCTCGAAGCGGGTTACCGCTTCATAGGCGAGGTAGCCCACCGCGCCGCCGCAGAAGCGGGGCAGGCCGCTTACCGGCACGATTTTGTATTTACTCAGCTCGGCGGCAATACGCGGCAGCGGGTCGACCTTCTCGTCGCCACGGGTGGTTATGACCGTGTGCGGTTCCGTGCCGATGAAGCTGTAGCGGGCCAGTTGCTGGCCGCCCTCTACACTCTCCAGCAGGAAGGAATAGCCGCCCTGGTTTACCTTCAGGAAGGCCGATACCGGCGTCTCCAGGTCGGCCACGATTTCCCGGTAGACCGGCACCAGGTTACCATCGTGGCGGCGTTTCTTAACTTCGTCCAACGTTGGGTAATACATAGACCTCCCCCCAAACAAAAAACCCCTCACCCATAGGGGCGAGGGGTCTATTCGCGGTACCACCCTAATTAATTGCCGGAAATAGTCAGGCAACTATCTCATTCAGGTACGGCCCTCCGGTGAGGACGATACCCTGGGGTTTGTTAACGGGTCCCTTCCGTCAAGACCTAATCAGGCCTGTCCCTTTCGGTTTTGCAGCTCCCGAGTCCATTCGACTCCCGCGCTAACACCGGCTCACACCTTACCCGGCTCTCTGAGTTCCGCTGAGGGGTCTACTACTCTCGTTCTCAGCCTTTGCTTTATTTAATTAAGAGTATAGTAGTGACGAGGGGATTTTGTCAAGTTGGAGGCTGAACGCGGTTCTGTTTGCATTTGGTTGTTTTCTTGGAGAGGCTAAATCCTGATGCATGGCCTCATCCCTAACCCCTCTCCTTATAGCTTATAGGCGGGGGGAGGTAAGAAAAAGAAGGGGGCGAAGCGCATTCGTATGGGTATGGTCGCATACCGCTCTGCAATTTAACATTAAAATATCTCGAATTTAGCAAAATAGAGTAGGAAAAGGAACTTAATAACCGAAAGTCTAGCGGAGGGGAAACAGGGCAGAGTCGAACTCCACCTGAAACACGATTTCAATGTTTACACAGTCTCAAAATTGGCTGGCAGCCAGTAGGTACTGACCGCATCAGATGTTTTTCGGGGATACACCACGATACCGAAT
>JAUYDJ010000071.1 GCA_030690025.1 Chloroflexota bacterium
CTGGACGTAGTCCCCGGCCTCAAGCTGGCGTAGCTCGCGGGTAACCCTCTTTGGCTGAGGAATGGTTTACTCCAAGATATGGACCTATACCCCCTTCCCTTGCAAGGGAAGGGGGCGTGTAAGTAAGAGAGGGGGCTTTCAGCCCCCTCTCTAAAATCTCATTCCCCTCTCCTTTGGAAGGAGAGGGGATCACGGGGTGAGGTTACACCCTTTGAAATAGTAGATTGTATTCTAAGTTGGTTCAAACAAAATGACCGTCTTCTCTGGGGAGTTGCTCAAGAGGGCCGTTAGCCCCTCTTGAGTGAGAATAGCGTAATTCAGAAAGGAGTCTATCATGCCCAAGCAGGTAATTAAGACATCGTACCGGCCCAAATATCATTTTTCGGAAGGTATCAAGACCGAGCAGTTCATCTTCGTTGCCGGCACCATTGGCGCCGAGAACCCGGCGACCGGTGAGGCAGTGAAGGGCATCGAGGCACAGACGCGGCAGGCCCTGGATATCATCAAAGAGACGCTGGAGAATGGCGGCTCGTCCCTGGAGGACGTGGTCAATACCACCGTCTACCTGCCCAATCCCGATGACTTTATCAAGATGAACGAGGTATACAAGGGCTACTTCCCCAAAGACCCGCCCGCCCGCGCCACGGTGAGCTGCCGCTTGCTGCGGCCGGAGTGGCTGGTGGAAATACAGGCCATCGCCGACTGCTCATCCGCTAAGAAGCGATAGCGGGCAAGCCGGGCACCTCCCCTGGGTGCACCACGTCTGGTAGAGGTGGATTAGCCCCTGCTGGCGGCGCGCCGACCGGGCCAGTCTGCTGTCCAACCCGAGCTGTTGCCTCATGTGTTTTTCTACCGAGTTGGCTGCCAGCCCGGGGTAATGGCGGTAGAGGTCGAGGGCTTGCTCACCCAGCTTTGGTTGGCTGGCCATCTTGCCCCGGGCGAAGGCAAAGGGCAGTAAAGCATTCACAATCATATCAGCCGCCCGGCTGGCACCGAGCAGGGTGGGACAGTCTGTTACGGCTGAGCCGAAATCGGTATGACCTGCCCAGTAGCCGCTGGTGGTCACTTCCAGCTCCCGCTCCAGCCGGCGACAGTCTGAGGCCTGCTGCACCATCCTGAGTGTTTCACCGGGGAGGTCTTCATGACGGAGCAATAGATGGCTCATGGCAGCGATACGCCGCGCAGGCGAGTTACTTGGCCTGACGCGGAACAGCTGCCAGTCGCCGGCTGACATGGCCTCAGCGTGATGGGACGCTGCCCACAGTCTCTCCAGCCGGTCTACCCACTCATCATCCTTAGTTAGATGCTTGTCCCGGCGCTGCGAGGGGAGCAGTCCCGCCGTGCCCAACAGCCGCGCCTGCAGCTGCGCCAGGCAGTCTTCATCTGAGGTTCTATCCCGGACCAGGGACTCAAGGGTTTGCAGGGGTACCCGGCGCGCCAGCTCCAGGAAGGGGAGCTTGTTTTTGGCGTAACCCAGGCTGCCCATTATCCCGGCGTAGAGGGCCTGGCCGGCGCCCGTATTGCCCGGGTCAGACTCGAATTTGGCCGCCTTGGCCAGAAAGCGTGCGTCACCGGCTCGGTCCAGCAAATTGGCCAGGGCCTTTTCGTCACTTAGCGCAGTTTTCCGGCAGGGCATGTGGCTGCCGTTGAAGTCCGGCTGAGACTCTTCGACAAGGTCCCGGTTCCAGCCCGGCTGTCTGTTTAACGCCACCACCGGGATAGACCGCCCGTTTTCCAGGGTGGTAGCCCAACCAGCGTCAGGCCGCATCACCACGTGCAGCACCACCCGGTTATAGGCCGGGTCCTGGTGGTGCCGGTGGGCCTGCCAGCCACGGGCGCTCACGTGCACCTCGATGTCACCACGGCTCAGTCCGCGGCCGGTGGCAATCACCGCGTCACGGAAGTCAGCGCCGCGGCCGTCATTCAACCGGCCCGGGTAGACCACCCTGAGCCACTCACCACTTTCGGTGAGCAGCTCGGTGGTCTGCGCCAGGAGCTGCTGCCAGGACTGGACAACCTGCCGCTCGGTGAACTTTCTTACCAAACTGCCCCTTAACACGTTAGCGTGTATCGTAGGCATAATAAAAACGGTCCCTGCTGAACCGTTTGCTTCTAGCTCTGATTATACACGTTTACGTGTATTTGTCAAGACCTCTTCTTCTAGGCATTATTTTCATTTGTGTTTGACCTATCCCCTGCCCCTTCCCTAATCAGGGAAGGGGAGAAAAAGTATGAGAGTGGGGGGCTTCGCCCCCCTCTCTCAAAACCTCTTCCCCTTTCCTTTTAAGGAGAGGGGATTAAGGGGAGAGGTCAGGCATCAAGATTAAGAAATTGCCAGAACAAGTACCAGATGCAAAGAGAACCTTCTAAAACTTACTTCTCCTTCCCATAAAACGAGGGGGGTCAAGCAAAGGAAAAAATGAATCAACTGCGATTGGAACTGGCTTTAGATGTCTCTTTTGGGGGAGCCGCCTGGTAGCCAAACCTGGCCCGCTCGGCGACGATGGACAGCAGCTTAGCGGACGCCCCGCGCGGCCGGTACATGCCTGTCTCCCACTCACTGATGGTCTGCTGGCGGGTGCCCAGCTGGTCGGCCATCTGCTGCTGAGTCAGCCCCAGGTGCCGTCGCAAGGCATGGATGCGCTCACTGTCCCACTGGGGCCACGCGGCGGTGTACTTACTCACGGCTAAATCCTACACGATTCGGTGTAAGCTGTCAATTCTTGGGTATTCGTGTGCCTCACCCCGTTTATCCCCCTCTACAGCGGAGAAGGTAGTTGCCAGACGAGAAAAGGTTGAAAGAGCGAGAAAAAGAGACATACAAAGAAAGAAA
>JAUYDJ010000074.1 GCA_030690025.1 Chloroflexota bacterium
GCCGAAGCAGCTAAGCCTGCAGCCGCCGCAGCTAAGCCCGTAGCCGCCGCCAAGTCGGTTGAGAAGACAGCTAAGCCAGCCGAGGCAGCTAAACCTGTAGCCGCCGCCAAGCCGGCTGCGAAGACAGCCAAGCCAGCCGAGGCAGCTAAACCTGTAGCCGCCGCCAAGCCGGCTGCGGAGACAGCTAAGCCAGCCGAAGCAGCTAAGCCTGTAGCCGCCGCCAAGCCGGCTGCGAAGGCCGCCAAACCAGCCGAAGCAGCTAAGCCTGTAGCCGCCGCCAAGCCAGCCGAGGCAGCCAAACCAGCCGAAGCAGCTAAGCCTGCAGCCGCCGCCAAGCCGGCTGAAGCAGCCAAACCAGCGGTCGAGGAAGCAGCCCCTCCAGCTAAGAAAGAGGCCACGGCTCCCGCAGCGCCTAAGTTGCGTCCAGTTGAAATCCCCCGCTCCGTCGGTGTAAGAGAGCTGGCGGAACTGCTGAAGGTCAGCGCCATAGATATTATCAAGCAGTTAATGCGCAATGGCATTATGGCCAATATTAACCAGGTCATTGACTACACCGCCGCCGCGGCGATAGTGGGTACCTTTGGCTCTGAAGCCCATCCCAGGCCTCTTGCGGCCAGCAAAGTCAAAAAACGCCCCAAAGCGGAACCCGGGGAACCCAGTAGGATGCAGCCGCGTCCCCCGATAGTTACCGTAATGGGACATGTTGACCACGGTAAGACCCGGCTGCTCGATGCCATCCGGCAAACCAATGTCATGGCTACCGAAGCCGGCGGTATCACCCAGCATATCGGCGCGTACCAGGTAAATGTAAACGACCAAAAGATTACTTTCCTGGATACCCCGGGCCATGAAGCCTTCACCGCCATGCGGGCCCACGGCGCCCAGATAACCGATATTGCCATACTGGTGGTGGCGGCGGACGATGGCGTCATGCCGCAGACCCTGGAAGCCCTTGACCATGCGCGTGCGGCGGGGGTACCCATCGTGGTGGCCATCAATAAGATTGATAAACCCGGGGCTAACCCGGACCTGGTCAAACAGCAGTTGGCTGACGCCGGTCTGCTGGTTGAAGAATGGGGCGGCGATACTGTGGCTGTCCCCGTATCCGCCAAGGAGAAAAAAGGCATCTCCGAGCTGCTGGAGAACCTACTGATAGTGGCCGAGATGGAGGAACTCAAGGCTGACCCATCACGGCCAGCCACGGGTGTGGTGGTTGAAGCCAGGCTCGATAAGTCCAGCGGCCCGCTAGCCACGGTGTTGATTCAAAACGGCACCCTGAGACTGGGTGATACCGTGGTGGTGGGTACCTACTGGGGCCGGGTCAGGGCCATGTTTAACGATGCCGGCAAACGGATTAGAAAAGCGGAACCAGCCACCCCGATAGCCATTCTCGGCATAAACGGCGTGCCTGAAGTGGGCGATATCCTTACCGCAGTAACCAATGAACATCAGGCCCAGGCGCTAATCGCCAGGCAGAAAGCCAGGATGCAGAAAGAGTCCAAAGGGGTGAGCCTGCATAATATCTATGACCAGATAACCGCCGGCCGGGTAAAAGAGCTTAACGTTATCCTCAAGACTGACGTCCAGGGCAGCATCGAGCCAATCAGAAGCTCCCTGGAACGCCTGGGGACGGAAGAGGTACAGGTTAGAATCATACGCGCCGGCACCGGCAATATCGCGGAGAGTGACGTCATGCTGGCAATCGCCTCCAAGGGTCTTATCATCGGTTTCAATGTGAACACCGAGCCCGGCGCCAAGAAGCTAGCAGAAGTAGAAGGCATTGACATCCGCAACTACGATATCATCTATAACCTCATTGACGATGTGGGAAAGGCGCTCAAAGGCATGCTCGAGCCCACCATTGTCGAGGTTATCGTCGGCCGCGCCGAAGTCAGGGCCGTCTTCCCGGTGGGCAAGACCAGCAAAGTGGCCGGTGTCTATGTTACCGAGGGTAAGGCCACCCGTGACGCCTCGGTCAGGGTGCGGCGCGGCGACAAGGTCCTGGCGGAATCAAAGGTCAACAGCCTGAAGCGTTTCAAGGATGACGTCCGGGAGGTAGCGGCGGGCTATGAAGCCGGCATCGGTGTTGAAGGCTTTAATGACTTCCATGTCGGTGACGTTCTGGAGTTCTTCTCCAAGCAGAAATCCGGCTAGACCCCGAAAGTAACCATGTCGCACCGTATCGAGCGAGTAAACAATCTCATTCGCCAGGAAATCAGCGAGTTGCTCCAGCGCCAGGTCAAAGACCCGCGACTCGGCGCTTTTGTCATTGTGACCGATGTGGCCACCTCTCCCGACTTCAAATTTGCCAAGATATTCATCAGCCGTATTGGCACCGAAGAAGAGAAAGAAGAGACGCTGCGTGCCCTCACCGCGGCGGCTGGCTTCTTCCGGAGAGAGCTGGCCAAGCGCCTGGACCTGGCCCGCATCCCGGAGCTTAGCTTCCACTGGGACGACTCAATCGAGCGAGGCGACCGCATTATGCAACTACTGGACCAGGTCAGCCGGGAGAACACCGGCCAGAAAGAATCTCCGCCTGAAAAAGAGACTTAGCAGCCCATTTTTTCCTCTTCCCCCTGAATAAATAATGGACACCTTTGCACCCAGTCCACAAATCAATTACGGTTATAGAATATGGATGGCATACTGAACATCAATAAACCCCTGGAGATGACCTCTTACCGCATGGTGGCCCTGGTAAAGAGGCTGAGCGGAGAGCGTCACGCGGGACACGCCGGCACCCTTGACCCGGCGGCCAGCGGTGTCCTGCCCGTCTGTCTCGGCCAGGCAACGCGTGTTGTCGAATACCTGATGCAGGCCACCAAGACCTACCGCGCCGAAATTGAGCTCGGCGTGACCACCGATACCTATGACGCCGCCGGTAAGGTCACCGAAACGAAAGACGCTTCACACATTACCCGAGAACAGGTAGAGTCGGCGCTGGCGGCTTTCTCCGGTACCATATCCCAGACGCCGCCCATGTATAGCGCCGTCAGGCACCACGGCCAGCGGCTCTACTCCCTGGCGCGGGCGGGCATTACCGTGGACCGGCCCAGCCGCCTGGCTCAAATTTATAGTCTCAAGTTTACTGACTGGCAGTCACCGGTAGCCACTATAGAGGTCGAATGCGGCAAGGGCACCTACATCCGCTCACTGGCCCACGACCTGGGGCAGTCCCTGGGCTGTGGCGCCAGCTTGAAGAGCCTCGTCCGCCTGAGATATGGCCCTTTCGCTCTCGCCGATGCCCTTTCGCTGCCCCGGCTCGAAGAAGCCGCCCGCGACAATAAGTGGATAGAGTTTCTTCACCCCATCGATTCGGTGCTGGCTCACCTCTCCGCAGTCACCGTTGACGAGCCGACTACCCGGGCGATAACCTGTGGACAGGCGGTGACACTGCCGGGGCAAAATAACAGTCCCCCACCAGGGACCGGGAGCCGCTGCCGCGTTTATAACCCCAGCGGCGACCTGCTGGCTATTCTCAGCTTCAACACGGAAACCGGGCAATGGCACCCGGACAAGGTTTTCCTGCCACCCAGAGCACCACCATGCTAGGTGACAGGTTCACAACCCGCTCAGGTCTTGACAGCCAGCGCCTATTAAGGCTATAGTTCAAACGATACGAAACGGAGGAGGTAACCGGAGTGCAGGCGTATTGTTTCAAATGCCGCGCCAAGAGAGAGATAAAGAACCCCCAGAAGGTTACGCTAAAGAACGGCAGGGCGGCCACGCGCGGAGTGTGCCCGGCGTGCGGCACCAGGGTGTTTAGGGTCGGCCAGGGCTGAATTGAGTAGACCAGTCTCACCGTGCTAGTCTCCTCTTTAGTGCAATTCACGGAATAGTCGAAATAACGTGAACCTTTGGCAAGCATAAGCCAGAAAGGGAAGGATTGGAAGCATGGGTAACAAGATAAATGTAGCCATAATCGGCTGTGGCAACTGCGCTTGCGCGCTGGCACAGGGTGTCTATTACTACCGCAAGGCAAAAGAAACCGACTTCGTCCCCGGGTTGATGCACGTTAACCTGGGTGGCTACCACCCCAGCGATATCAGGTTCGTGGCTGCCTTTGACATCGATAAGAACAAGGTCGGCAAAGACCTGGCGGAAGCCCTCTTTACGCCGCCTAATAACACCATCAAGTTTTGCGATATACCCACCACCGGCGTCAAGGTACATCGCGGCATGACCCACGATGGCCTGGGCAAATACCTCTCCCAGGTAATACAGAAAGCCCCGGGACAAACAGCGGACATTGTTAAAATCCTGAAGGAGACCAAGACCGATGTAGTCATCAACTACCTGCCGGTAGGCAGTGAAGAAGCCACCAAGTGGTACATCGAGCAGGTCATGGCCGCCGGCTGCGGCCTTATCAACTGCATCCCGGTCTTCATCGCCCGCGAGAAATACTGGCAGGAGCGGTTCGCCGAAAAAGGTCTACCGGTTATCGGCGATGACATCAAGTCGCAGGTCGGCGCTACCATTGTCCACCGTGTGCTGACCCGTCTGTTCCGTGAGCGCGGCGTCAGGCTGGAGCGGACCTACCAGCTTAACTTCGGCGGCGACATGGACTTCTTCAATATGCTCGAGCGGGAACGGCTCATGTCCAAGAAGATATCCAAGACGGACGCCGTCACCTCTCAGTTGGACTATAAGCTTGACCCGGAGAATATCCACGTCGGCCCCAGCGATTACGTTCCGTGGCTGGGCGGCCGCAAGTTCTGCCATATCCGCATGGAGGGCCGCGCCTTTGGCGATGTGCCGCTCAACCTTGAGCTGAAACTCGAGGTATGGGACAGTCCCAACTCGGCGGGCGTGGTCATTGACGCTGTCCGGTGCTGCAAACTGGCCCTGGACCGCGGCCTGAAAGGCGCGCTCGTCGGCCCGTCTTCATACTTCATGAAATCACCGCCGGTACAGTATACCGATGACGAGGCCCGCTGCCTGACGGAAGAGTTCATCGCCCAGCAGCCCGGCGAGGAAAAACCACCAGCGAGCAATCCGGAGGCTTAGCCAGGTAGCCATGAAGATAGCTCTGGTCTCCCCGTACGACTTCGCTTATCCCGGTGGGGTCACCAACCATATCTCCTACCTGGAGCGCCACTTTACCCGCCTGGGGCACGATGTAAGAATCATCGCCCCGGCCTCCAGGGCGGTCTCCAACCTGGGTGATAGGTTCATTCCCATCGGCACGCCCCGGCCGGTCCCGGCCAGTGGCTCCATTGCCCGCATCACCATATCACCCTGGCTGTCGTCCCGGGTGAGCCGGGTGCTGGCCAGGGAGAACTTCGATATTATCCATCTCCATGAACCGCTCATGCCCATGCTGTGCACCACCGTGCTGCGGCTGGCAAATGCGCCAACGGTCGGCACCTTTCACGCCTCCGGCACCCGGTCGTGGTATAACTACTCACCGGTGGCAAACCTGATTTTACGGAGATGGTTCCGCAGGCTCGATGGCAGGATTACCGTATCCGAGCTAGCCACCGAACGCGTGGCCAAATACTTTCCCGGCTGCTACCACGTCATTCCCAACGGCGTCGACCTGGAGCACTTCTCGCCCAATGCAGCGCCGCTTGGCCAGTTCAGCGATGGCAAGCTGAATATCCTGTTTGTCGGCCGCCTGGAAAAACGCAAAGGACTGGACTACCTGCTTAAAGCCTACAAGCTCATCAAGCCGGAATTCCCCGCCTGTCGCCTCATCGTCGTCGGGCCGGGCAACAGGTTGAGACGTAAGTATGAAAAACAGGTCAAGAAGAGCGGGCTGGCCGACGTCATTTTTGCCGGCTACGTCAGCAACGATGACCTGCCCCGCTATTACCAGACGGCCGATATTTTCTGCGCGCCGGCTACCGGCTGGGAGAGTTTCGGCATAATATTGCTTGAGGCGATGGCAATGGGCAAAGCAATCGTGGCTTCCAATGTCGAGGGTTATGCCCGGCTCGTCAGCGACAACGTCGACGGGCTGTTGGTGCCGCCGCGGGACGAGCAAGCCCTGGGCCGTGCTCTGCTGACGCTATTGAAAGATAAGTCATTGCGGACGAAGATAGGCGCTCAAGGCAGACTTAAGGCCAGCGAGTATGCCTGGGAGGATATCGCCAGGAGAGTGCTGGACTACTACGCCACGGTGCTCAACGAATCACCCCTCAAGAAAGAGTCTTCATCGGGGACAGTATTAGTTTAAGCTATATGATACCGGTTTTGGGAGAGCAGCAGAGAATGACCAAACTACCTGAATCTCGCAAGCTCATCGCTAACTATGTCACGCAGCCGGCTGCCAGGCTTTTGGCCCGGACCGCCATCACGCCCAATGCCCTCACCTGGTCTGGTTTCTTGGTGACTCTGGGGGCGGCGGCGCTTACCGCCACCGGGCATCCCTTCGCCGGCGGCTGGGTGGTACTCGCCGGCGGTCTCCTCGACATGCTGGACGGGGCACTGGCCCGCCAGACCAACCGGACCAGCAATTTCGGCGCTCTCCTCGACTCCACCCTCGACCGCCTGTCGGACGCGGCCATACTATTCGGCATCCTTTTACTGGGTATCAGGGAGCAAGCGACCATGCTGACCTGGCTGGTCTACCTTGCTTTAATTGGCTCATTGCTGGTAAGCTACGTGAGGGCCAGGGCCGAAGGGCTGGGGTTGAAATGCCAGGTGGGACTGTTTACCCGCGCCGAGAGGGTAATACTGCTGGTATTAAGCTTATTACTATACCGTGTTCCCTATGTGCCAGTCACTGCCCTGGGCATTATAGCGTTACTCAGCTTTATCACCGTTGCCCAGAGGGTAATATACGTCTGGCAACAGACCGGCAAAGCTAGATAGGAGAGACAATGCCAGTCATTGCGATTATTGGCGCTCAGTGGGGTGACGAGGGTAAGGGGAAGGTGGTTGACCTGCTTGCCCAGCAGGCCGATGTGGTGGTACGCTTCTCCGGCGGCGATAATGCCGGGCATACCGTAATTAATCCCGCCGGTGAGTTCAAGCTGCACCTGGTACCCTCCGGTATATTTTCACCGCGGGTCACCTGCATCATCGGCAACGGCGTGGCGGTCAACCCGGCAGTGCTTATCGGGGAGATAGACACGCTTAACGAGCGCCACGTGGATACCAGACGGCTCTTCGTCAGTGACCGGGCTAACCTTATCATGCCCTACCATATCCTCCTTGATGGCCTGGAGGAAGACGCCCGGGGCGGTAAGGCCATAGGCACCACGCGCAAAGGCATTGGCCCCGCCTACGCCGATAAGGCCGCCCGGCTGGGCATCAGGGCCGGCGACCTGCTGGACAAAGAAGCATTTTTGGAGCGGCTCCACCACATACTCGACGCCAAGAACAAAATCCTGACCAAGATTTATGGGCTGAGTCCGCTCTCATTGGATGAAGTCTATCAGCAGTACTGCCAGTACGGCGAGCGCCTGGCACCCAACATCCGCGAGACCACCGCCATTCTTGAGGAAGCCCTGAACAAGGAAAAGCTGGTACTGCTGGAGGGAGCGCAGGGGGCCCTGCTCGACCCCGATTTCGGCACCTATCCTTATACCACTTCCTCGTCGCCCTTGGTGGCAGGCGGCTGCCTGGGTTCCGGCGTTAGCCCCAAGCGCATCAACCGCATTTTAGGCATCTTCAAGGCCTACTGCACCCGCGTTGGCGAGGGACCGTTCCCCACCGAACTAAAGGACGCTACCGGTAACATGATTCGTGAGAGGGCTCACGAATACGGCACCACCACCGGCCGGCCGCGGCGCTGCGGCTGGTTCGATGCTGTGGCCGCCCGTTTCAGCCACCGCATTAACGGCTACACCGGCACGGCCATAACCCGCCTGGATATCCTGGACACATTACCGACCCTGAAAATATGCGTCGCTTACAAGGTCGATGGCAAAGTTCTTAACGACTTCCCGGCCAGTGTGACCACCCTGGCCAAATGCCAGCCCATCTACGAGGACATACCGGGCTGGCAGACCCCCATCAGCCACATCCGCCAGTTCAACAAGCTGCCCTTAAATGCCCGCAACTATATCAAGCGCCTGGAAGAGCTGATTAGCTGCCCGGTGAACCTTATCTGCGTTGGCGCGGAGCGCGAGCAAACTATCCAGAAGTCACCAGTGCTGTAGATAAGGGTGGCTCCCGTAAATTTTTGTCATTGCGAGCGAAGCGAAGCAATCCATGGCTATTAGTTTTGAAGAGATTGCTTCGTCGTCCGACTTCATCGGACTCCTCGCAATGACAGTAGAGGCCATGCAAACAGGGTCTCCAGAGAAACTAAAAGGGGGGCTTTTGGCCCCCCTTTTCAATTCTACGGACTCTTTTGAATTATTTCCGGCAGCTTGCCCGGGTTACCTTCTTGGCTCCTGCCGCTGCTGGCACAGGCAGGTCAATCCGGTAGTCCTTTATGGTGTCGCGGATAATGGCCGCCGTCTTTTCATCCGGCTCAGTGAGCGGCAGGCGCGGCTTGCCCACGTTGAAGCCCACGCAGTTGACCGCGTACTTGACCGGCATAGGGTTGGCCACCAGGAACATGGCATTGGTCAGGGGCAGCAGGCACTGGTGTATTTTGGCCGCCTCCGCCAGCTTACCCTCAACCACGTCGTTAATCATTTCCTTAATCTGTTTACCTACCAGGTGTGAGATAACACTGATGACGCCGTAGCCGCCAATCGACAAGATGGGCAGCGTCAGGCCGTCGTCGCCACTCCAGAGTAAGACGCCCTTCCTGGCACCGGCAATTATCTTGGTCATCTGGTCGAGGTTGCCGCTGGCTTCCTTCACCCCGATGATATTCTCGATTTTGCTCAGCTTGATGCAGGTCTCCGCCGACAGGTTGG